>JBEBVQ010000205.1:0-4838 GCA_040392625.1 Taibaiella soli
GATTTGTTTTAGCGGAATGGAATCATTTTTAGCCAAATTGGATCCCAGCCGGTGACTTTTTGCTTCTTTTTTGTCCAGAAAAAAGAAGTTTAAACATATTGTATTTCAATTAATTAAACAGTAGTTTTTTTCATTCCGACCGGAAAAACCATGATGCAGCTATACCCGGCACATGCCGCAGATGCCCTGGAGTTTAATAAAATACAGCAATTGCTTGCCGAGAAATGCAGGACGGATGATGCACGCCGCTACGTGGCGGACATACGCTTTCATACCCGCATCGAATATGTACGACAGGTATTGACGGAAACACATGAGTTTTTATCCATCCTGGGCAGCAGTGATCATTTCCCGAATGATTTTACCAATAATATCCGGCAAGAGCTGAAGCTGCTTGCTGTTACAGGTTCGGTGCTTGGCGCGGATCAGTTGCTTGTTTTCCTGAAGCTGGCCTATAACATGCGGGATATCCTGCTTTGGTTTAAAAGGCACAACGGACTCTATCCCTCCTTATGGACTATTGCTGCGCAAACAAATTATCATAAAGAAATCTCAGTGATCATCAGCGCTGTTATCGATCCTGCCGGTCAGGTGCGCGACAATGCATCCCGTGCACTGATGCAGATACGCAGCGACATGGCAGCCCGGCGGCAGGAGATCAGGAAAGTGTTTGACCAGGTTTTGCGTAAGCTGGGGCGGCAGGGCTATCTTGCCGATATAGCGGAAGGCTTCCTCAACGGAAGGCGTACTGTAGCGATCAATGCAGAACATAAACGGGTGGTGAAAGGGATACTGCATGGCGAAAGTGAATCACAGCGTATCGTCTTTATCGAACCTGAGGAGACGATCCATCTCAATAATGATCTGTCATCTCTGGAGCAGGCAGAGCAAAAGGAACTGCACCGGATATTGTCGGAGGCCACTGCGGCTTTGTCGGCCTGGCTGCCGCAGTTGAAGCAATACTATTACCTCTGCGGCGTGTATGATTTTATACGTGCGCGGGCGCTGCTGGCTGCAGATATGGACGCCCGTATGCCGCTGCTCAGTCCACATGCCGGCATGAAGCTGGTGGAAGCATACCACCCGCTCTTGCTGCTGCACAACAGAAAAAACGGAAAGCAGACTATTCCTCTGAATATAACACTGGATAAGCAAAACCGCATACTGATCATCAGCGGCCCGAATGCCGGCGGCAAGACGGTATCTATGAAAACGGCCGGCCTGCTGCAGCTCATGTTGCAGGCGGGTCTGCTGACGCCTGCTGATGAAACATCGGAGTTTGGCATCTTCCGGCAGATCATGATCCATATCGGGGATACGCAGTCGATCGAGCATGAATTAAGTACGTACAGCGCCCATCTGCGGGATATGAAATATTTTCTGGACTTCGCTAATGGTAAGACGCTATTCTTTATTGATGAGCTGGGCAGCGGGTCGGATCCGGGACTGGGCGGGGCATTTGCCGAAGCGATCGTGGAGCATCTTACATCGAAGCATGCATACGGCGTGATCACCACGCATTACCTCAACCTGAAAGTGATGGCCGGAAAAGTACCCGGGATTATCAACGGGGCTATGAGCTTTGACGAAGAAAAGCTGGAGCCGCTCTATCGGCTGGTTATCGGTAAGCCGGGCAGCTCCTATACATTTGCCATCGCACAGCGGAGCGGCTTGCCGGAGCAGATCATCAACCGCGCCCGCAAGCTGGCCGACGGCAGGCACTTCCAGCTTGATAAGATGCTGCATCACACCGAGCAGCAGGCTTTACGCCTTTCTGAAAAGGAAAAGCAGATCGATCGGCTGATCGCGGAAAATGAACAGCTCCGTAAACGTTATGAAGCGCTGACGGATAAGGAAAAGCTGAAGCAGCATTACAATACACTGAAGCTCCAGAACCAGGTGAAAAAAGAAGAGCTGGAATACCTGCGCGATATGGAGCGTAAGTTCAGGCAGATCATCCAGGACTGGAAAAGATCGGAAAATAAGCAGGAAGTGATCGAGGCGGCTGAGCATGTGTTGTTTAAGAAGAAGCAGGTGCAGGCCAATGCAGCTATGGCCAGGAAAGCTGATAAACACTATCAGGCCACCGGCGCCACACCGCAGGCAGGCGATATGGTACGCCATAAAACCAACCACCAGATCGGGAAGCTGACAGAAATCCGGGATAAGCGGGGTGTTGTGCTGATCGGCAAAATGCCGTTCAATGTCAGCATTGAAGATTGGATTGCTGTCCGCAAGAAAGACGGGACGGATAATGCTTAGCCGATTTTCCGGAATACATGCGCAGCCTTGCTGAGCGCTTCATAAAAAGCTGCTTCATTAAGCCGGAGTGGGATGTTCTGTTGCCGGCACCAGGCAGTAATATTTTCGGTAGCAATATTACCGACAAGATCATCATCGGCCATCGGGCATCCGCCGATCCCTTTAAGGGCGCTATCGAAGCGGCGGCAGCCGGCATGCCATGCAGCAGCAATTTTTTCTTCCCATTTTTCCGGTGTGGAGTGAAAATGCGCACCGATCGTCACGTCGTTAAATTCCGGTACAAGATGGCTGAATATATACGAGATCGTATCCGGCTCCGCTACGCCAACGGTGTCGGCCAGGGAAATGATCCGGATGCCGAGCTGATGTAATTTGCCTACCCACATGATCGCTGTTTCGGCATCGTAAGAGTCGCCGTAGGGATTGCCGAACCCCATCGAAATATATACGACAAGCTCCTTCCCGGATTGCACACACAGGTTTTGTATGGCTTCCACCTCTTTGAGCGATTCTACGATCGTTTTATTGGTATTGCGGAGCTGGAATGTCTCTGATATGGAGAACGGGAAACCGAGATAATATATCTCATCATACTGCACCGCATCCTGTGCGCCGCGGAGATTGGCAATGATGGCCAGTAACCGGGTATGGCTGCCGCTCATGTCCAGCTTCGGAATGACGTCTTTTGTGTCCGCCATCTGCGGTATGGCTTTGGGCGATACAAAAGAGCCGAAGTCGAGCACGTCAAAACCTACACGCAATAAAGTGTTGAGATAATCTGCTTTTTCCGGTGTGGGTATAAAACGTCCCCAGCCCTGCATGGCATCGCGGGGGCATTCTATAAGTGTGATGTTGTCGGTCATGATCCTTGTGGCCTGTAGCAGTGACAAAGATAGGGATTGGGTTATGAATTATGAGTTATGAATGACGGATGATGAATGAAAGGTTGTATGTGCCGTCATTATTTTCTTATTTTTGATGTGGCACTCATCTGCTCCAAATCCTGAAGCCATGCTGAATATTCATTTGAAATTATTACTTGTTGCTGTTATGCTAACTCCTGCTGTATTGTCTTGTAAGACGGCGAAGCGTACTCAGCGTGTTGGAGTGGAAACGGCGGCTGTAGTATCATCAACACCGGAGTATAAAGCCAACATGTCACCACAGGCCAAAAGGTTGCTGAAAGACCTGGAAGCAGAAGACCTGTACCGGCAGCCTTTTGTGCCGTCGGCGGGTTTCCTGGATAAATATGGTTTGCAGGTTTCCGGCGATATCTGTTTTGTCCGGGGGATGATCAGAACAACGGAAAAATTTGACCGGGCTGCAGCCGAGCAACTGGGTGTTATCCTGAGTCCGCCTGCGGGCAGGATTATTCCGGTGTCGGTACCGGTGCAGCAGCTCCCGACATTGCTGCAGCAGGAGGGGATTGAATATTTTGAAATGTCGGGTGGGGCTGTACCGGCAGGAAAGCAGTCTATTCAAAACAGATAGGCTGTTTTTCCGGCCTGCATAAGCAATTGATCAATAGTATGAAAAAACAGAGCGGCGGCATATTGTTATATGCGCTGCCGCTCTGTTTTCGTAGCCCTGCCAGGAATCGAACCTGGATCTAAAGTTTAGGAAACTTCTATTCTATCCGTTGAACTACAGGGCCTGTTTTCAGGCTGCAAATATCCGGTACCCGTTCCGGTTTTCCAATAGTTTTTATACAATACCGACATTATTTGACCTGATCGTCCCGCACACATTCATCCGTAGAGACGCGATTTATCGCGTCTCCCACTCATCGCGTCTCCCACCGCACAATGAGACGCGATAAATCGCGTCTCTACGGGGAACCGGCAATAGATATCCGCTCTATCCCGTTTTTTTTGTTATTTTGTAGCATAACATCCGGCCTGGCCCGCTTTTATGAAAACCCTGTTACATGCTAACCTGACGTGTATATTTCTCTTCATCTTCGGGGGAGGCGTTATGATAATGCCTGCGCATTTGAAAGCACAGTTCCAGGGAAAAGTATATGAAGAAGATTTTTCCGTAAAAGTATATGCCCATGGACAGGAGAAATCCCTTGCCTGGGCGGGCGGAATGAATAATCCGCAATTTTCCGTCCCGGATCTCAATAACGACGGCCTGACGGATATGGTGATCTACGAACGTATCAATCGCAGTGTTAAGACTTTTATCAATAAAGGCACTCCCGGAAACCCCAAATATGAATATGCTCCGCGGTATGCCCTGAACTTCCCGCCGGTACAATCGTATCTGGTTATGGCCGATTATAATTGTGACGGTATTGCCGACCTTTTTCATCTCGGTGATAATATAGTGGCGCCCATGACCGGTATTGCAGTTTTCAGGGGATATTATAATACGGATAATGAACTCAGCTTTGAATATTATAAGAACCTGTTCTATTCGAATGTTTCTTATCTGCCGTTCCCGGTAAATGCCTATGTCAATCCAAGCGATATACCTGCTATTGCGGACGTGGACGGCGACGGTGATCTGGATTTTGTCGCTTACAGCAATTTAAACCAGGTGCTGTTTTATCAGAATACCCGGGTAGAGGACGG
>JBEBVQ010000206.1:0-4817 GCA_040392625.1 Taibaiella soli
CAATATGGTTACATTACGGGTGGGAGAATTATTGTTTAAAAAACCGCTCAAGGTAGGTAACCACGTGCGGCTGTACGGCGATGTGGCTCATTTGGGTAATACCAGTCTCACGCTCAATATAGAAGCACGGAGATATAGTGTTTACAGCGGGGAGGAAACCGTGGTATGCACGACATCCATCACCTTTGTACGGATTGATGAAGACGGCAACCCGACGCCGATCGGTGCGACTATCCGGAACCGGTATGAAGATCAGCGTACATCGTCTGCTTAATGCGCTGCAGCGCATTAAGCAGACAGATCGGCAGGTTTTTTATACCTGCGTAGTACTACCCAATTTTTATTAATTGCGTATTCCTGCGCTTACATTCCGTGTAAGCGCAGGATAACTTTGTCTTGTTGCCATAAATGGCATTTCCTGATAATTTTTTGAACGATTAAAACCTTCAACATGAGAAGAAATACTATCTATCTGGGCTTGTCTCTGACGCTGGCCGCAGCTTTACCTTTAAATGTACAGGCGCAGAACGCCCACTTTGAATGGGTGCGCGGCGGCGGCGCTACAACACAGGATGAGGCGACCTCTGTAACTACAGACCCGAATGGAAATGCGATTACAGTCGGAGCCTTTCATTCCGACGGAACTCCGGCCAAACAGTTCTCTTTTATCCCTGCAAATGCACACGCTTCGCTTGCAGGAAGATCAGGCATGAATGCCTATGCCATAAAGACCAATCCCGCAGGTGATGTGATCTGGGCAAAAAATTTCTTTGGCGGCGGCGGAAACGGTACGGCGAGCAGTGTGAAAACCGACAAGGACGGCAATATTTACATTACCGGATTGTTCAACGAAGAATTGGATTTTGGCACGGTACAGATCTCGAGCAAGGGCGAGCGCGATATTTATGTGGTAAAGTTGGACTCCAACGGCAATTGCATCTGGGCACATGGTTTTGGCGGCGATGACAAAACCGATGAATGGGGCGTGGGTATTGATGTGGATGGCGCCGGCAACGTGTACGTTACAGGGCAGCTTACAAAAGGAGACGTAGATATGGATCCCGGAGCAGGTATGCACCTGGTGTCAGGTCCGGGTATTTTTGTGCTGAAGCTATCCGCCGCAGGCAATTTTGAATGGGCCAATGCGATCAACGGCGAACTATTTCTGAAAGAGTTTACCGGCGATGTGCTGAAGGTGAACGAAAACGGTGATGTGCATATCACCGGGTATTTTGCAAATACGGTCGATTTTGATCCCACAGGATCAGGACAGACGCTTACATCGATCCCAATGGTGCCCCCGGGCAGTTTCCCGGATCATGATGCTTTCATCCTGAAGCTGGATAATGCCGGTAATTATCGCTGGGCAAGGAGCATCGGCGGCGGCGGTTTTACCCAGGGATGGGGCATTACCGTAGATGACGAGAGCAATGTATATTCGGTAGGAACGTTTGCCAATCAGATCGATCTGGATCCCGGCTCCGGTAACCATGTTGTCCAGTCCTTCAACTCCAACCATGATACGTACATCAGCAAGCTCGACTCCAACGGGAATTATGTCTGGGGTAAAAGTTTCGGTGGAAACGGCACAGAATATGGCCATGGCATCGAAATAGACCAAATGAGGAATGTTTACGTCACCGGCTCTGCCGGCTCTACGAGGCTGGATTATAATCCCGGTACCAATCCCCAGGATACTTTCTTTGCCGACAGGATCGGAACCTGGGCAGATATGTTTATCGTGAAGCTCAATGAAGCGGGTGATTTTGAATGGGCTAAAACATTCGGATCCACCTCTTCTTCGATAGGTGGATTGTCGCTTGCTGTTAGTGACAAGTATGAGATCTACACTGTGGGATTATTTAACGGAACAGTTGATTTTGATCCGGGCGCCGGAGTGGAAAATATGACATTCCTCGGTGGTAATTCCAGCATCTTCATCCACAAAATGTCTTGCGCCGACCGGGTAAATACACATATTACCGAAGAATCGTGCGGCGAGTACAGCTTCGGCGACAGCGTATATACAAGCTCCGGTACGTACACCATCACATCGCTGACCGCGCTTGGCTGTGATAGTATCATAACGCTCGATCTCACCGTCAACAGCATTGCTGCACCAATGATTGATGTGGACGAGTTCACCCTCAGCGTGGATGACATCTACAGCAAATACCAATGGTTCAAAGATGGCGATTCGATCCCGGGAGCGACCAACGCATCCCACTACGTTACGGAAAATGCGGTGTATTATGTAGTGGTAGAGAATAATGAAGGCTGCAGGACGAGGTCAAAGGAGTACAGAGTGAATAACGTATCAATCAGCGATCCGGCCGGCGAAGGGCAGTCCTTTTTCGCTTATCCGAATCCGGTGAAAGACCATCTGTATATCCGTGCCGGTGAAGATGTGCATGTGCGTTTGTACCAGCCCGACGGCAGACTGGTATTGCAGTCGGAGGTGGTGCAAAGCTCCGGTTACTTGTCGCTGAATGGCTTGCCTGCCGGGATATATATCCTGCAGGTAGCTGACGGGAAGGGCGTTTTGCTGCAGACACTCAGAGTAGTTAAGCAGTAATACGAAAATCATAAAGGGAGAGGGCGTATCCCGTATGGGGCGCCCTTTCTTTTTGTTACATACTTTCCGATCGATATTGTGTAATTTTAGAGATATGATTCGTTTACCGGTAAAACGGCTGCAGCATTGGACCTGTACGCTCATAATGATGAGTCTGGCTTGCTGCTGCGTGGGTATAAAGTCAATGGCTACCCCCGGCGAAGTCAGCAAACAATACAGCTTCAGTGATAGGAATGATATCCGCGCACTGATTGCAGAAGCCCGTTCGCTGGCGCTGCTCGGGTACCACGACAGCTCTATGCAGATATACCGGCGGGTACTGGAACGGAGCATCCTTATTCATTACAAATATGGCATTGCACGCAGCCTGACCAACCTGGGAAATGCAGAAGCACATCTGAACCAGACATCCCGCGCCATGGATTATTTTAATGCTGCACTGAACTATTGTGACACTACAGATGAAACCAGGGGGCTTATTGCACCGATATACAACAACAAGGCAAACATTTACTTCCTTTGGGGCGACAATGAACAGGCCGTCCGGATGCTCATGAATGCCATGTATTTCAGGAGCCGGTTTCCCTCGGAGATATCACTCAGCTCGATTTATATCAACCTGTCGAATATCCTCAATCTGATGGGGCGATATGGGCAGGCGCTCGTTTACCTGGATAAAGCGGAGACAGAAGCGATACACAGCGAAGATCCGGTAGCGCTGGCCAACACCTATCATGGGAAAGGGTCTGCTTATAT
This sequence comes from Taibaiella soli, assembly GCA_040392625.1. Classification (GTDB taxonomy): domain Bacteria; phylum Bacteroidota; class Bacteroidia; order Chitinophagales; family Chitinophagaceae; genus JBEBVQ01. The sequence continues at coordinate 3,332 of JBEBVQ010000206.1, forward strand.
CAGCTTGCAGGAATGGGAGATGGCAAAGGATTATATGCAAAAGGCGATTCGGATCGGTAGGGCCAACCGTTACGACGACATTGTGTATTCCGCTATTGTCAATATGGCCTCCATCGCATTGGGGGAACATCGTCCGCACGAGGCCATCCGCTATATCAATGAAGCTAATGCCCTTGATGCCGATGCCTCACCCTATTACCGGATCGGTGCATTAAACGCTTTGGGAAAGGCTTATATGGAGCTTGACCGGTTTGGAAATGCTGAGGAGCATGTGAAAAAAGCATTGGCGCTCTCCCGCAGCTTTAATTCTACCCGTAACCTGATCGAAACGCATCAACTGATGCACCAGCTATATCTGAAAAAACGAGATTATCACAACGCATACCTGCATCTCTATGAGGAGAAAAAGATATCAGACAGTCTGAATAATGAAAAGAATGCAACCGCGCTGATGCAGGTGGAATCGCGGTATCGTTCTGCCAGAAAGGATCAGGAGATGGCCAACGCAATGCTGTTGGTCAACCGTCAGCAGTCCGGGATCAAGATACGGAATATCTGGATCGGCATATCCGTGTCAGGATTGCTGATCTCTACCGTGATCATTTTCCTGCTCCGGAGAAATTATAAGCATAAGCAGGCGCTGGAGCAGGAGCGTGTGCAGCATCTGATCCGCCAGCAGGCGCTCAACGAAATGAGAGCGGTTATTGATACGGAGGAAAAAGAGCGGAGCCGCATTGCGCGGGATCTGCATGACGGGATCATGATCCAGTTCTCTACCGTAAAGATGAACTTGTCATCGCTCCTCGGCAGCAACGAGGAAATACTGCACAAGGAATCGCTCCGGCCGTACATTATACAGCTCGACAAAGCAACCCAGTCATTGCGGAAAGCAGCGCATCACCTGATGCCCGATATGCTGCTGGAAGAAGGGCTTGCCGAAGCTGTATATTATTTCCTCAACAACCTGAAAAAGGAAGTCCCTTTTACCATCACTTATGAGCAGCTCGATAAGATCCCCAGGTTCGGGGTGCAATTTGAGCTGGCCGTTTACCGCATTATCCAGGAGCTGATCCAAAACATCATCAAACATGCCCGTGCGACGGAAGCATTTGTGCAATTAAGCTATAGCAACCATCAGCTTGGTATCGATGTGGAAGACAACGGTGTTGGCCTGCCTCCGGGCAATAGTGAAAAAATGCAAAAAGGTACCGGGCTCAAGAGCATAGAATCAAGAATGACGGCGTTGAACGGCAGTATCCGCATTCAGAGTAACGGGCGTGGTACGAGTGTGAGCCTTGAGTTTACTACAGATGCCCCGGTGCCGGCGGGTTAATTCTCAATAGCACCTGTCATGCCGGGCTTGACCCGGCATCGTTTGGTATTAACCGCATCCTTCGTCAAAGAGCATGTCAGAATCTTGCACCCTGATCTGTTCCGGATCTTTTGGGTATATTTATCATGTCAACTACCGCGCAGTGCCTATCCG
>JBEBVQ010000207.1:0-4773 GCA_040392625.1 Taibaiella soli
AAATAGATACAGAAGAGCCCTCCAGATAGCGGCAACTTTAAGACCCGATCATAGCCTGAAAAGGCCGGACGCCTTACAAGTGGTCGTTGCAGCCGTTCATGAAGCTGACTGATTCCTAACAAATGGCGTTCACCTGAGAGATATCACATCCCATATCGGCTATCACACTGGATGATATTAACATTTAAGTCCGAAAAAAAATCATCATATAACTCACCCCGGCGCTCCCCGCGCCAAAGCAAAAATCCTCTCTTCAGTAAAAGGGACTCCATACTGCACCTTCATAATCCGGCGAAGTTCCCTCTTTCCCAGCCGCCGGAAACCCGTGCCCACAAGTTGTTTCGAAAGTTTTTCTGCAGCAGAAACCACATGCGGGCTCTGCAAAAGTCCTGACTTATCGCCATGCAAATACACCCGCTCCAATAATAACAAAGCAGCGTCCCGCTTATGACCATCGCACAAGATCCGGTTAGCCACTGCTGTCATCCGCCCGATCACACCATGCCCCTTATCCGCCGCAGGCAAACGCCGGTAAACCTGTGCTGCCAGCTTCACCGCAAGGCCAAAGCGCTCCGCAGCCGCACGACTGCGCGTAAAACAAGGGTCTTTCAACACCCGCCGCCGGCTCAGGGAGCTTTTACGGCGTACATAATACTCCTCTCCAAGGCGGTAGAAACACAAACCGCCTATAGTACCCTCAATCTTGATATGTCCAGCCTGACGTGCCATATACCTCCAATAAAGTTAACAATATTTCTGATACCTATACGCTATGCCTGCTAAAGGGTAACGCTATAGTAACCTAAGGGTAACTCCCTACTTGTTATCCTTTACTGATATCCACCCGGTTTCAATTCAAAGCATTCATCCGGCATTAATATTTTTCCACCCGACTCCAGCGTGAAGAATCCATATTTCAGGCATTTTAAGTAACTTGCAAAAGGTAATCCCTAAGAAAAGGAGGCAAAAATGTACACTACAGATGCCCGAAAACTCCGTCTCATTGACGAGTTGCTGAAGATAAAGAGCGATACTGTGCTTGCCAAAATAGAAAAACTATTAAAGGGCAGCGTGGAATCTGCTAAGGATGTTCCCGAGCTGAATATTCATGACTTTGTCGGTATCCTGTCCGATAAAGAAGCCCGGATAATGAAAGAAGCTATCGCTGGGAGTTGTGAAACTATTGATGAAGATGTCTGGAAATAGCGGTCTGTTAGACACCAATATCATTATTGATATTTTTAGCGGAAACAGCAGAATAGCCGATCGTGTCAATAAGCTTGAACAATTGTTCATTAACACTATTGTTCTGGGAGAGTTGTTTATTGGCATTAACCGCGTCAACAATAAGTCGAAACATCTAAAGAAGCTGGAAACTTTTTTGAAATTATGTACAGTGCTGGATGTTGATCCGGATACTTCACGTTATTTTGGCGAAATCGTTGCAATGCTGCACCGGAAAGGGAAGCCTATACCTACCAATGATGTATGGATAGCTGCATCCGCCATGCAACATAATCTGCAACTGCTTACAAGCGACAATCATTTCAAGGAGATTGAGGGTTTGTCTCTGCAATATTTTTAGCATACACGCCCCGGCTTCGGAGGTACACCTCAAGTCGCCCCCAGGTCAAGCGGTCGTTGGCTGTATTTACAATGAATCATAACAAGCAAGCCGGCTCCCGTCAATTAAGAGTCTGTTTATATTTTAGTCATGGAAATCAGTAGCAAGGCGGCTTTTATAGCCATAGGCTCGGCTATGGTTACAAAAACCAACACAGTTACAGCCAAAATCACCATTAATAATCCTAATGAATGATTTTTAAACAGACTCTTTAATACATTTGCCCGGTGAGCTTCCTTTACCCGATCTTCCTGCTGGCAGGCATTGCCCTGGTCATCCCGGTGTTGATACATATGTTCAACCTCCGCCGGTACAAGACGGTATTGTTCCCGCACACCCGCTTTCTGAAGCAGATACAGACCCGCTCGCGCAAGCAGCGCCAGGTACGCTATAAATGGCTGCTCCTCACCCGCTTGCTCCTGCTTTCTTTCCTGATACTGGCATTTGCCCGGCCTTTTCTCCCCGGCGCCGCACAAGACGACCGGAGCGGACGACTCCAGGTGATCTACCTGGATAATTCCCAAAGCATGTCTGTACAGGACGGCCAACAAAGACTGCTGGATATAGCGCGTCAGTCCATCAGCCGGCAACTGCAGGGCAATCATGCAGACACCCGTTTTCTCCTGCTGACCAATGACGGCGTGGCTTCATACCGCCCCGCCCAGGCAGAAAAGATCCGCAGCCAACTGGAAGAAGTGGACTTGTCGTCCCTGCACCGTACACCGGAACAAGTGCTGGCAATCGTACAAAACATCATCCGCAACGAAAACACCGCCGGCGCTGATCTGTATTATTATTCTGATTTTCAGCGATCTACTTTCGAAGCGGTGCAGGACACCACCCTGCTGCAACAGGTGCGTATGTACGGCATTCCGGTGCAGGCAGCTGCCGCAAACAACCTCTTTATAGATACCGCATGGATGGCATCTCCGGTGCTCGAAGCCGGACACGATAACCAGATCGTGGTAAAGACCCGCAGGCAAGGCGCTTTGCCGGAAGGCGGCGCACAGGTGCTGCAACTGGACATGAATGGACAAATGAAAAGCGCTGTTTCACTGGATTTCCCCGGCGATACAGAGGAGCGGATCGATACACTCAGCTTCCGGATCAATGATCCCGGCTGGCAGCAGATCACACTCACCGTGAACGACCATGCCATGCGCTTTGACGATACCTTCCGGATCACGGCCCGGACACGCCCCGGCCTTTCGGTACTGGCACTCAATGATGGGTCGCCCAATCCGTATATCCAGGCGGCATTCCATACATCACAAGGGTTCCGGGTCACCAATGCCGATATACAAGCTCCTCCAGAGCAGCTTCAGGATTATAACCTGATCATCCTGAACAACATAAAAAGACTTGACAGCCGCCTGGCAACAGTACTGGCAGATGCATTACAACAAGGCAAAAGCATTTGCATCTTCCCCGGCCGCACCGAAAATTTCGGCGCACTCAACGAAGGGCTGCGCATGCTTGCAGATATAGAAATTACAGGATTGGACACTGCCGTACAAACCGTCAGCGAGCTGCAGCAGGGCAGCGACCTGGTAAAAGATATTTTCGACCGGATACCGGAGAACGTACAGTTGCCTGTCGTTAACTGGCATTATACAATCCGCAGCGGGCTGGACGCCAACCGGCAGTCTGTCATGAGCTTCCGTAACGGCGATCCGTTCCTTGCGCGCTATACGCCCACACGGGGGCATCTGTACATATGCGCTTCAGCCGCCGATCTTTTTGCAGGGAATTTCACGGGCAGTTATTTCTTTGCGCCCTTTCTCTACCAGATGGGCATGCAATCAGGCAGCGATATGGTCTATGCCGTTACCGCAGGACATCAGCAGCCGGTATATATACCGGTCAGCAAGGCGGGAGAACGGAATATCGTACATCTGTACGGGCATGGAACAGACGCGATACCCCCGCAGCGTGCCGCCCGCGCGGGCCTCTATGTCTATACCGACCGCGTGACTACAGCACCGGGATTTTATACCCTGGCGGCTGCGGGCAGCGATACCATGCAGATCGCGTTGAATGCAGACAGGAAAGAATCTGCCTTGGGCGCCTGGCCTCCGGCCGATCTGAAGGAGCAATGGCCGCAGATCAACTGGCTGCAGCCCGGCCATGTAAACGATATACGGGATGCAGGAGCGGGTTCCCGCTTCCCGCTTTGGAAAGTTTGTATTACTTTAGCACTGCTTATGTTGCTGGCAGAAACCCTGTTGCTCACCGGCCGCATATCCAGGCAAAACCTCGCTACACAATAGTTCTATGATGCACGTGCTTATACGTCAGGCAAAGGTTTACGACCCGCAGTCAGCATTCCATAACCAGGTGGTTGATATTTTCATTGAAGACGGCATCATCCGTGATATCGGCCGCTATACAGAAACACCTGCTGATACCGTTACCGTGATTGAAGGAAATGAATTGCAGGTAAGCCCGGGATGGGTGGATGTTTTTGCCGATTACCGCGAGCCGGGCTTTGAATATAAAGAAACCATTGCTACCGGCCTTACAGCAGCAGCAGCCGGAGGATTTACCCGTGTGCTGATCACACCCAACACCTACCCGGTGCTGGATCAGAAATCAACGGTACAATATGTGCTGCAGCGTGCACGGGGCCATGTGACCACACTGCACCCCCTGGGCGCCATTTCCCGCCAGACCGAAGGCAAAGACCTCGCGGAGATGCTCGATATGTTCACCTTCGGCGCCATTGCCTTCACCGATGGCTGGAAGCCGGTACAGTCTGCCGGCCTGATGCTGAAAGCGCTGGAATATGTAAAAGCATTTAACGGTACTATTGTACAACTCCCCGCCGACATGCCGCTGAGCAGCGGCGGTCTTATGCACGAAGGCATTGTTTCTACCCGCCTCGGAATGCCCGGCATTCCCGACCTGGCGGAAACACTCATGATCCACCGTGACCTGGAATTGTTGCGCTACACTGGCTCCAAAATCCATTTTACCGGCATCTCCGCCGCGGGATCAGTAGCGATGATACGCGCCGCAAAAGCCGAAGGCTTGCAGGTAACCTGCTCCGTAACACCCTACCACCTCACCCTGACCGACGAGGCCCTCGCCGGCTACAGCAGCCTCTATAAGGTGATGCCGCCGCTCCGCACCGAAGCTGACCGGCAGGC
>JBEBVQ010000208.1:0-4700 GCA_040392625.1 Taibaiella soli
ATGGGGCTAATATCCAGTCTGAGCTGCACCGGCTCCAGGTTATCATTTTGCTATTATAAATAGAACGAACATTCCGGAAAGAATAAAGTGTACCTTTGCGGGCAAATATTACATCAATAAGCCATGAGAAAATTGTTATTGCTTTCCTTTCTGTTACTGCTTTCCTGTATAACTGCCTTCGCGAAACAGATTGATGAGCAAACTGCGAAGCGTGTAGGGCAGCATTTTATTGCATCAGAGACAAAAGCGGCAGCATTGCAGCGTTCGGGAGGAGACCTCCAGCTTGTCTATACATCCGCATCCCGCGCCGTCAGTCCCGCAGCACGGGTAGCGCCGGAAGTGTTCTACTATGTTTTTAATGCAGGCGCACAGGGCTTCGTCATCGTAGCCGGTGACGATAATGTAGTCCCCGTATTAGGATATTCCGATCAGGGCGCCTTCGATCCGGACAACATACCGGATAACGCCCGGAAGTGGCTTGAATCATATAAGAACCAGATCCGCTATACCATAACGCATAATCTGCAGGCAGGTCCGGAAATACAACAGGCCTGGGCGCGTTACCAAAACGGCGGTACGCCCGACCATCCGGGGAAGACCACTGCCGTTTCTCCGTTGGTACAAACAAAGTGGAACCAGGCGCCTCATGAGAATGTTTCATGCCCGGGCGGTTCCGTTACGGGTTGTGTAGCCACGGCTATGGCACAGATCATGAAATTCTGGTCATATCCGGCAACCGGCGCAGGATTCCATTCGTACAATCATCAGTCTTACGGCACCCTGTCGGCCAACTTCGGGGCAACGACCTATAATTGGAGCGCCATGCCTAATACGATAAACGGATCCAACAGGAACGAAGTAGCCAAGCTGATGTACCATTGCGGCGTAAGTGTGGAAATGAATTACAGCCCGAGCGCCAGCGGCGCCTTCGTGATCAATTCCATGAGCCCGATACAGCATTGCGCCGAATATGCGCTCAAGACCTATTTCCGCTACAAATCCAGCCTGCAGGGCGTTGACCGCTACTATTACACCAAAAGCCAGTGGATCAGCATGCTTAAAACGGAATTGAATGCAGGCCGTCCCGTGCTTTATGCCGGCTTTGGCTCCGGCGGCGGGCATGCTTTTGTATGTGACGGGTACGACAACAACAGCTACTTCCATTTTAACTGGGGATGGGGCGGCGCATATGACGGCTATTTTGCAGTTGACGCGCTGAACCCAAGCGGTGTCGGTACCGGTGGCGGAACGGGCGGATTCAACTATGACCAGCAGGCAATCATAGGTATTGAGCCGCCGTCAGGCGGCGGCGGGCCGGCAATCGGCGACCTTACCTTAAGCCAGCCGGTCTATTCATCACCATCCGGCACCATGTATTACGGGCAATCCATTGAGGTTTCGATGAATGTGGTCAATAACAGCTCCACTGTTTTCCAGGGAGATTATTGTGCAGCCGTTTTTGACGGCAATACGTTGATCGACTCCATCGAAGTAAAACGCGGATATACATTGCAGCCCGGCAACACGCACCCGACCAGCATCACCTTTCAGGCTCCCGTAATGAACAGTATGGTACCGGGCATGACATACAATATTGCGATACTCTATCGCCCCACAGGAGGCAACTGGACACAGGTCTCTCAGGGCAATTTCCAGAATCCGATACAGATGGATGTGATTTATGCCGCACCCATTGAGGTGAGCAGCCCGATCATCACAACTCCGGGTACCACACTTACACAGGGCGAACCGGTATCCGTTAATGTTAATTTCGCCAACGAAGGCGCATCTACTTTTTTTGGTAAGCTGGCTGTCGGCATATGCAAATATGACGGTGCAATCATACAGATTATAGACAGCTACGACGAAACGAACGGTTTACCCGTAGGCTACCAATATCAACACCCATATCTCACGCTGAGCGCCAATTCCGTTTCTGCGCCACCGGGAAGCTACCTGCTTGTAGCGATCTACCAGGAGAGCGGCACACCAAATTGGTGGATAGCCGGCTCTACTTTCGAACAGAATCCGATCCGCATTACGGTACAGTCGCCTCCTATCCAGCCGGATATCTATGAAGTGAATAATACTGCGGCACAGGCATATAATCTGCCGCTCACATTCTCCGGCAATACTGCAGCGAAAAGCACAACGGGATCTAATTTCCATATCGGTACCGATAATGATTTCTATAAAATAGACCTGCCGGCAGGTTACAACTATACAATCAAAGCCGGGCTGCATGATCAGGGCAATAATGCATCATACACAGCAGACGCTTTATTCTCCTATTCAACAGACGGAGTCAGTTGGTCAGATATTTATGATGAGGACATACCCAGCGATATTGTCGTTAACGGCGGCGGCACTGTCCATTTTCATGTAGCCCCTTATTTTTCCGGGGCGACAGGGACATACCTGCTTGAGATGAGTATCACCCGGAACGATGCGATGGATGTGTCTGAAAATACCGGGAAAGGCGCGATCACTGTTTACCCCAACCCGGCGCGGAATGTCGTATATATTGACCTGAGCGGATATGAAAATAATATCAGCCGGATTACGCTGGTAAATATGCAGGGGCAACAGGTACAGGTCGTTCATCCGGCCGGCCGGGGACGCCGGATCGAAATGCCATTGATCAACCTGGCAGACGGTATATATTTCATTCAAATGCAGGCGGAGAAAGAAATGATCACGAAAAAAATCACCATAGGGAAATGAAGTTTTTGATTCCCCTGGTGCTGGTTTCATGCTTCGGCTGCGCTAATAACGGTAAGCTGGCACAGGATACAAGCAATCATGATACGCTGATGGATACCGTGACGAATGGTTTTACGCCGCAGTTCATACCCGGCCCACCGGCGCTGGTATATAAAACCAGGGCAGACTACAGCCGGAACGTACCGGTAATACTGTCGGAGGATAAAACAACCATCGTGTCTTACCCGCATCCGGAGGATATCCGGACGGAAACGGGATTCACTGTGCCGTCTCAACTACATGCAGGCTATCTGCTTGATAACAGGGGCATTGGCCTGCATGTGGCATTTCTCAGCCTGACCTACGAAGCATATGCCGCCCTGGAACAGACGCCGTCGCTTGAAGAACTCTACAAGCTCATTATAGACAAGGATCCGCTGACCGAATTATACGACTGCGGCAACAAAAGTGTACTTATACAGCCCGTTGAACAGATCAACGGGCTTATAGACGGAAAGCAACTGAAGACAAGCTGCAAAACGCTGCGATAAAAACAGAGAAAATATCCGGTTTACCGGAGCAGCGTTACGTCTCCCTGTTGGGCTGTGATAGCGCCGGAGGGCAGTTGGCCTTCAAATATGTAATAATAAACCCCCATTTCCGCAGGTGCGCCATTATAGTTGCCATCCCAGCCGGTAAATGCGTTGGCGCCGTTCCCCGTCCATACCTCGCGGCCCCAGCGGTCATAGATGCGGAATTGGGTCACGATGATCGGATCTCCCCAGTTGACGATACGGAAGAAATCATTCTTCCCGTCTCCGTTCGGCGTAAAAGAAGAAGGTAAATAAACAATCGGATTCACCTCAACACTTACTTCCGCACTATCTACACAGCCGTAAGCGGATTCGCCGATCACCGTATAGGTACGGGTGGTATCTGCGATAACCTGCTGGGAAAGGGCTGTCTGGTCGCCAAGCAATTCGGCAGGACGCCAGGCTGTAACATAGTATGGCTCACCGGCAGCGGTCTGCAAAATGACTGGTGTACCGCGGTCTGCAAGCGTCTTACTGGCAGACAATTCCAAAGTGAAATCTTTTACTACGATATCACGGATAAGGGTGTCAAAACAATAATCATTATTCAAAATATGAGCTACTTCATATATTCCAGCCTTTTGATAGGAATATTCCCAGGTTTCACCGTTAGCCGATACTCCGTCTCCCGAATGCCAGGTATAACCATAAGAAGAGTCTCTGCTATCTGCAGTAAAGTATATCCGCTCATTTGCACAAACAGTATCTGCAGACGCGGTGAATTGTGCATCAACACCTCTGTAAAACACATATACAGTATCGCTCTGGCTACATCCGTTATTAATATTTTCAGCAGTAAATACAAAAACCTCATCCGAAAATGTCGTTCCTGTAGTTCCTTTTCCTGTCGGATTGTCCACTTTATCTGAAGGACTCCAGTACCAATCAAAACTCCCTACAGGGAGTGCATCTCCATACATATAAAAACTGCCGTCACAAGTAATAATACTGTCTTCCCAGAAAGTTATCACAATTGGATTATAAATAGACATCTGCCGCTCTACCGGATTCCCATCCAGAGGCGTATATGTAAGCGTACAGCTATAGGATGCGGTTTGCCCCAGGGCAGCAACAGCCGGATTAAAATACCACTCCCCGTTCACTTCTGTAACACCACATCCGCTGAATATACCACCTGCCGGTTGGCCGATAATATGATGCATCGTATCCTCATGACACCAGGTTGTCGTCAGCGTCGTGCCATCTCCGTTCAGGATTGTCTGGCCGGAAACCAGAGAAACCATACAGGCCAGCATACCCGTACATAGCAATCTGGAAAAAAATCTAATTGAAAGAAACTGGAAAGACATAGGGTTTTATATTTTTGTTTAAATGCAATATATGTTGTGCGTGCAAAAATACGACTGATAATGCTATAAAAAATTGAGGGATTTACTGATTTTT
>JBEBVQ010000209.1:0-4683 GCA_040392625.1 Taibaiella soli
GCCCTGTTATGCGTCACGGTATTCACAATATCCGCAAATGCACAGATCGCTAAGCTCGATGCCGATGTGGATAATCTCAAGAAATTGCTGGAAACTACCAACAAGGATACCGTTGCCTGGATCAGGGGCGGGGTATTGCAGATCGGCCTGAACCAGGGGTTGCTGCACAACTGGTCCGCAGGGGGCGAGGTCGCTTCGCTGACCACCAACGGGGTATTCAGCGGATATCTCACCCGGCTGTACCATAATCATGTATGGAGCAATAACCTCGACATGACCTACAGCCTCTTCTACGCCTATTCCAACCGCTTTGTACCACGTAAGATGGATGACCGGATCGACTTTACCTCCAAATACGGAATACAGCTCGATACCTCGAAAGGGTTCTACCTGACTACACTGTTCAATTTCAAATCGCAGTTCACCCGCGGCTTTGATTATAATGTGCCGGGATGGGAAACGCAGCCGACCTCCGATTTTATGTCGCCCGCCTATTTTACCCTGGCCCTGGGGATGGAATACCGCAGGGGTTCCGACCTTACCCTGTTCCTCTCGCCTGCCGCCGCAAGGATCACTACCGCCAGCACGCTTTATACCACCCGCATGCCTGAAGGTGCGTTCGGCATTGAATACGGAAAGACCTCCCGGCTTGAGTTCGGCGCCTATTTCTCAGGCAGGTATAAGGTGGATATTACCCCCGGTCTTTCCTACAAGACCCGCCTCGACCTTTATGCCAACTACCTCGCAAAAGACGCGAAAGACAGTCTCGGAGTTGTCGTAAAGCGCGATAACCCTGGGAATGTGGATGTGCTCTGGGATAACCTGTTTTCCTGGAAGATGACAAAGTACGTCAGTGCAGTGCTGGGCGCCACCATTATCTATGACAACGATATGCCTTACAGCCGCGACTATGTGGATGAGGCAGGGGTAACGCAGAGCAAATCCGAACCGGGTAAGGGACTTGGGTGGATACAGTTGCGGCAGCTGTTTACGCTGGGTTTTGAATACCGTTTCTGATCTTATTCTGCCCCCATGGTTCGTATAAAGACCGGAGCTTGCTCAATATGGTCAGGCCGGCGGGAGCAGCCCGGTAACTACGTAGCAGGGGATGTTGCGGGTTACTGTGCCTGGCAGCCTGATTTTTATCCTGCACATGGGAGGACCCCGCTTTCTTGCGGGCAGGCCCGGGTATATCCGGGAATAGGGGATCATCTTCAATGAGTGAATCCTGTTGAACAGCGCTGATCTTTGGTTTGCCGGCGATGCAAATGATAATGGACACTTATTTTCAGGCAATTGTTATATTGGTAGAAGTTTTTCTACCTTGTACAAGACCTTGCCCGGAATGGATATGCTCAGCTTGTTTCCCGAACGGCGTTTTTTTCGCGTGCTTTTACCGGTCATACATTCCACATACCTTACCTGCAAAAGGGAAGTTTCCACCTGATCCGGTGATACCGGCCCATACAAAATTCCCGGCGGTATCCAGCTTTGGCACAAAAATGTCGATCCCTGCCGCAGTGAGTTTAAACGTGCTGCTCAGACCAGCTTACTGATCTCACCGGCAAGCGCGTGGTCCTTTGCCGTAACCGTATCCCCCGCGTCGTGGGTAGAAAGCCAGATGTCTACCGTATCATAGACATTGGTCCATTTAGGGTGATGGTCCAGCTTCTCCGCAAGCAGCGCGACGCGTGCCATGAAGGCGAAGGCCTCTGAAAAATCGCCGAACTGAAACCGGCGGAACAGGGTGTTGTTTTTCTCGGTCCACATAAGATGGGTAGCGGGTTTGAGCATTAATGGAGCAATGGGAACAGCGATCCTGAAAAGTTGGCAGGCTGCTTCAACTTTATGGTTTGATCATTAAGAAACATCGGGGGGCAGGACGCCCCGCACCCGATGTTGTCAGGATAAAAATCATGCCGTTATCAGCGCCATTGACGCGTCATGCTTCTTTTTTACCGATTCGCCGATGGGGGTGGGGTTGCCGTCCTCGTCGATCCGGACGAACGTGATGGATGTGGTGCAGACCACGGTTTCCTCGCCGCTGTAAACATTGTATTTGCGCGCCTCGATATTCAGCGTAATGCTGGTATTGCCCAGACCTGCCACTTCTCCATATACCCGTATATGGTTGCCAACCTTCAATGGCTTTTTGAACAGCAGCTCACCGACCCGCAGCGTAACCATATTCGGAGTGCAGCAGTATTCCGTCGCAAAGGCCGCCGCCGCCTCGTCTATCCACGACATCAGGATGCCGCCGAAGATATTTCCATGGATCCCGATGTCCTTGGTCATGCAGATCTTTTTATTGATCAGTTTCATACTGGATGATGTGTTTTTCAAAACGGATAGTGTGTAATTTTCAAAAAAAAAGCCCTCCGGTCAATCGAAGGGCTGTTAAAATCTATGTATCAGATTGCTTGTCATGATAAACAGGGTTTGCCCTTCATCCTTACGGGGAAGCACTTCGACCAATTCATCTGTTTCAGGCAAGTCTGCATCTGATTACTTAATTAGTATTTTCCGGCACAAAGGTATTGGTTACGGAATGAATATCCAAAAAGAAATACATGCCTCGTGGTCCCTGTCCCCCCAACCATTGCCGTTTTCTACCCGCTCTCCGTCTCACTCTTCATTTCTTGGCGCGGCTCTCTATTTTCCATCTCCTTACCCCCGGTGATCCAATACATACCCTTTGCAATAGACTGTGATTTAGTGAGATGGAAGATTTATCTTTGCTCTGACGATACCACTCACTGCCGGTGAGGAAATGAAGAAGTTACCTGCGCTTCCAATCCGGTTTATACCGTTGGCTGCAAAAAATGATACGTGTAAAATGGAACATCGCAACTCCGAAAGCATTGTTGATTATTATAAACTCCTCCCGCATCCCGAAGGAGGATATTACAGGGAGACATACCGTTCGGACGCATTGATAGGAACCGGTGCCGGCGTGTTTCCCGAAGGGCGCGCTTACGGCACTGCGATTTATTTCCTGCTCCTGCAGCATGATTTTTCGGCATTTCACCGGATCAAAAGCGATGAGATCTGGCATTTCTACGAAGGCGGACCTTTGCTTGTGCATGTTATTGACCCCGAAGGAACGCTGACGACCATTCGCCTCGGGCGCAATGCCGGTGCCGGCGAAACTTTCCAGGCTGTGGTTCCGGCCGGATGCTGGTTTGCTTCGGAGCCCGTTGCCGGCACGGATTTCGCGTTTGTCGGCTGTACGGTCGCTCCCGGTTTTGATTTTGCCGATTTTGAGCTCGCGGAACGTGCAGATCTTTGTGATGCGTACCCGGATCACCGGGAACTTATCAGCAGGCTGAGCCGCTATTGAACCCTATCCGTTTACGTTCTCTTTGTTGCGCCTCCTGCCTGTCTTTTTGAAAGAGGTAATTTAAGCTTCATACATAAAGCCGCACGGAAAGCGATGTGTATTAGTATCATCAGATGTTGTCTGATGCATGAACAGCCCTGCTCTTTTGCGCCTACCTAATTGAAAAACCGTACCTTTGCATTCGCAAAAGATAATAAAAACAACCTGATGTAGAATATAGCTTCTTTCGGACGAAACAGATAGTAAACTGCCGCGCAGTTACTATGATCATTTACGCTCAATGGAAGAATTTATGCTTATTCTGCAAAACATATCATATACTCATCCTGACAAGGAACTGCTGTTTGACGACATTCATCTCACTGCGGGTAATCACGATAAAATAGCGCTGGTCGGTAATAACGGTTCGGGGAAATCAACCCTGCTGAAAATCATTGCAGGCGAGCTGCATCCATCCGGCGGACATCGGAGCGTGTCGGCTCAGCCGTATTATGTCCCCCAGATCTACGGACAATATAACCACCTGACCGTTGCGCAGGCATTACGTATTGAGGATAAGCTCCGCGCCTTAAAGAAGATCCTCGGCGGCGATGTTACGGAAGTAAACCTGGCCCTGCTTGACGATGACTGGACGATCGAAGAGCGCTGCGGCGAAGCTCTGCATTACTGGAAACTGGACGGTCTTGATCTTACACAGAAGATAGAAACGCTGAGCGGCGGACAAAAAACAAGACTTTTTCTTGCGGGGATCTCCATTCACCAGCCGCGGTTCGTTTTGCTTGACGAGCCCAGCAATCACCTGGATACGGCGGGACGGCAACTGCTGTATGATTTTATCCGGTCTGCCTCCGGAGCTTTGATCATCGTAAGTCACGACAGGAAATTATTGAACCTGCTGGACAGGATCTGCGAGCTGAGCAATCGCGGTATATCTGTTTACGGCGGTAATTATGATTTTTATGCGGAGCAGAAGCGGATAGAGCAAAACGCCCTGGACCAGGATGTAAGAAGCAGGGAGAAATCCCTGCGGAAAGCAAAAGAGAAGGAACGGGAGACGCTGGAAAGACAGCAGAAGCTCGACGCCCGTGGAAAGAAGAAACAGGAAAAGTCGGGCGTGCCTACCATTATGCTGAACACGCTGCGAAACAATGCGGAGAAAAGCACATCCAGGATCAAAGGCATCCACACCGGGAAGATTGACGGGATCGAACAGGAATTGCAGGAGCTGCGTGCAGCATTGCCTGACACGGACAGGATGAAATTCGGCTTTGAGCACGCTGCATTGCACAAAGGGAAAATATTGTTTAAGGCTACCGGCATCAATTACCGTTACGGGGCTGAGC
>JBEBVQ010000210.1:0-4675 GCA_040392625.1 Taibaiella soli
AGACACTTATAACTCAAAGAGGAGGAATACTGACTTTCCCCGGACAACAATGATTTTAAATAGTCTAATTCTACGTATGCACGTGCATCCCTTTGAAGTCGAGAGAAAGGCAGGTATCCGATACCAGTAAACCGAACGCCTACCCTGCTCTCAATTAATCAGCGTTTTTACTCACAACACCGAACTCACCGGCGCTTTCACTACAGCCGCCGGTTTGTCCGCCTGCCTTTGCCATACCCACAACAAATGACAAGCCTCCGCCAGCCGGTTAAGCTGCCGGGCCACGCCCTGCGTATCATGCACCACGCCCAGTTCCTGCGGTGTCAGCGCCGAGAGCGACAGGCTGAACAACTCATGCAGTTCCCGCTGCCATTCCCGTAATCCACGGATGCGGAACAGTTTTTGGAACACCGCATACGGTGCACAAAACTCCTCCCGGCTCAGGTGGTGCGGGAAAAAGTCCCAGGCATCTGCCCCATCGTGCGGACAGTACAGTTCCCGCGCAGGCAGTATATCCCCCGCCGGTTCATCCTGCAACACGCGGGGCTGCTGTGCCGCCTCCATATACCGCAGCCGCCAGGCCACCTCCATCAACCTGCTGACAGATTCATAGAAACTCAGGTGCGTACCTGTATCCTCCACCAGCCAGGATGGACGATGCAACACCGCGTTCATCCATTGCGCGATATGCTGCCGTACCTCCGGCAGGCTGTATTCGCGGAAGAATGCCTGTATGGCCTTCATCGGCTCCCGGCGTTCTTCAGAAGCCAGTGAGATGGGAGAGAAAGGCGCTTCATCATTAACTGCAACCGGCGGCTTCACTGCTTTGTTACTTTGCACCTGTTTAAGGATCCGGCGTAAGGCATTATCCTTTTCATATAATACAATCGCCGGGGTATGCAATGTAATATGCGGATTGCGACCCAACCTTAATTGTTCCACCAGTTCTTCGGGTGAAAACACGATCAGCCGCACATCGCCCCAGGCCAGCAGCCGCTCTTCGAGCGCACGGATATTTTCGTTATTCCTGTACAACGCTGAATGTGTGGGTATCGCCAGCAGCAATTCACAGGCGTACCGGAAGTTATTCTTATTATCCTCAATCGCCGACTGGTTGCGCTGCAGCGTAGTCGTAGCCAGGCTGCCGAGGTAGAGGATCAGATCCGGCCGTGCTTCCTTCATCAGTTGCTTGCGGATGCAATGTAGGGCATACCGTTCTTTGCCGGTGAAATGACTTAATGAACTTGTAATATGCTTCATTTTGATACATTTTAAAAGGTTTTGAATGAAAATATTTAATCGTTGAGTCAATCATAAGTGGTCAACTCAGCACCCGGCCTTGGAGCCAATGGCGTAAAAAATGATGGAATGAAGCGGCCAAAACAAATCCTGTCCGAAGCGCGCAGCGAAGCGGAGCGCAAGTTTGATTTGTTTTAGCGGAATGGAATCATTTTTTAGCCAAATTGGATCCCAGCCGGTGATTTTTTGCTTCTTTTTTATCGAAGAAAAAAGAAGGTGGAACATGTAATACAAAAGGAAGAATCTTTGCCCGATTGGAACCGACAAAGGGCAAACAAACTGAGCACACCCGGTTTATGGACATAAAATGGGCGCGGGACTCAACTTACCGCATTTGAGGTACTGGTAACCTGCATACGAATAAGAGAGCACCCACGCCCGGGACGTGAGCGATCCGTCTTATGATCTCGTATGCGTGAAATTACCAGTTTCCAAATGCGAGATTCTAAACGAATAGCCATCATTTATCTTTTGATGCTTTCGCAAGGCACAAATCATTGTGCCTGAATACAAAGTAACGAAAGCAAATTCAAAAAAAGAACAGTCGGCTCGTATATTTGTTTGATACTGAGGATAAAACTAATATGCTGAAAGAATGGAATAAGCGGTTTTTTATAATTGAGGCTGACTACTGAACCGCTATTTTTAAGCATTGGATCTGCCTGCTGTGATGAGCCTG
Organism: Taibaiella soli; assembly: GCA_040392625.1. Lineage (GTDB taxonomy): Bacteria > Bacteroidota > Bacteroidia > Chitinophagales > Chitinophagaceae > JBEBVQ01. The sequence continues at coordinate 1,979 of JBEBVQ010000210.1, forward strand.
TCAAAACTATCCGATTTGATAAAACCATTTGTTTTCTTGTCTAAATCCAGCACAGTCAGGAATCCCTTTTCCACAAGCTGCATCAGGTTCTTTCTTGCACTTACCTGCGAAACGGCAAGCCGGATTTCTGCCTCTTTTGAGGTCAGCAACAATGAGGGATCTTTATAAAACCATTCGAGAATGACAGCCTGCTTATAGCTAACGCCTCCCAGTTTAACAAAATTGGACAACTTCATTTTCTCTTCATTCTTGCGTTGTAAATAGCGCCTCAATTCCTCAAAAGAAAGGTGCATGGTACGCAGGTTGAAAAGAATAAAATAGGTCAGGTCATGCTCATCTATTTCAGTATACTGAAATGCACGGGCATATTGTGCCTTGGCACGTAAAATCAACCTGGAGACAGAGAGGTATTCCGTAAGCCAATATCCTTTCCGCAGCAGATACCAGTAAAACAGGGCACGGGCTGTCCGGCCATTCCCATCTGCAAACGGGTGGATGAAGCCCAGCATAAAATGGATAATACTGGCTTTTATCAATGGATGAATAAATAATGTCTGATCATCTTCATTAAAAAAGCGGTACAGATCCTCGAGGATCACATCAAGCTCTTCCACATTCGGCGGATGATGCACTACTTCACCGGTCGCAGAGTCAATTACATCAATCTCATTATCCGTTCTAAATGCGCCTTCTTCTGCCGGGTTGCTCATGGTATCGGTGGTAACCAACTTATGAAGGGAAAGCAAACGCTCCCTGGTCAACGGTTCGGATTTTATTTCCAGAATTCTTTGAATAGTCAGGTAGTTATTCACGATCATTTGCTCGGACTTGTTGGTAGGCTTTATATTCTTCCGAAGCATGTCCTTGGCTTTCTTTCTGGTGGTCACTGCCCCCTCTATCTGGCTGGACGCGATAGCTTCCTCCATCAGCGAACTGATCAGATACCTGCTTTTGTCTTCGCTCGAAACAAGTGACGGTGATTCCAACGTTCCTCCAATATTCATATCGAGGAAATGCAAATAACCTTGAAGCTTGTTGTTTACAGTCCAAAAAAACCTGTAATCGCCGAACCATAAAAAGTTCGCGCTACCCAATCGTTTCATTTTCACCAGTTGCCATAATTCATGAGAGGTAATTCCGGCGGGAACCGTCTTGTATTTTACCTTATCCCAATAACTATAATCCTCCTGAATATCATTTATTGCAATCTGAATATTTTCATCCTGCATCAATTCAGGATATTTACTGAATATTTCAGTACCCAATACCGGTGATTTTGCTAATCTTTTCATATCAGGAAAGAAAAATGGAAAAAATGAGAAACTTTGAGAAAAGGTTTCTCATTTTTTGTAAAAATAGAAAAGAATAGGAAAAAATGCGAAACTTTTGCGAAAAGTTTGCGATTGTTTGCAAAATGGAAGACGGAGAAACCTCATTAATATAGTCTCCCCCACCCTCAATCTACCTACGGATGCAACTCCCGGTAACGCTCCAGCACCTGGCGCAAGTGCGCAGCAAATACTGCCGGCGCCGTTGGGTAAGCCACGCCTTTATCCGCCAGCAGCACGCCGTTTTCATCTACAAAGAAATAATACGGCTGTGTATTGGAATTAAATTTAGACACCTGCAGATCCACATTCTGATCACCGAGCGTTTCTATCCGGTGTCCGAGCACTTCTGAATCATAGCGATCTTCTTCCGCCAGCTTCACCGATTGAATATCCACAAAGAGAGAAGCGATCACAAAATCGTTTTTCATCAGCTTCAGCACATCCGGATTTGACCACACTTCCGCTTCAAACTTCCGGCAGTTTGCACAGTTCACACCCGTAAAGTCGATCATCACCGGCTTTTTCAACACTTTTGAAGCAGCCAGCGCTTCTTCATAATCATAATAAGTGTCAAGATGATAATTCAATACAGAAGCCGGCTCGTATATCTTCATCTGCTTGACGTGTTTCTGCGGACGTACCGCGCTGTGCGCTTCACTATATGCCGGCGCCGGTGCAGCCGTGCCACGGGATAATATAAATTCCTGCGTACCCATAGGCGGCACAAAAGCGCCCATGCCATTCAGCGGTGCGCCCCACATACCGGGCAGCAGGTAGAAGCCGAAAACGATTGCCGCCATACCGAAGAACAAACGCGGCACTTTGAGATAAGGCAGCCCCCAATCATTCTTGGGCAGCTCACTGTCATGCGAAAAACGAATAAGGCCGAGCAGATATAAACCTAAAGCAAATGAAAGCGTCATCCAGATCGCAATAAAAATCTCCCGGTCGAGCAGGCGCCAGCCTTGCTGGAGGTCGGCATTGGAAAGGAATTTGAATGCAAGCGCGAGCTCCACAAATCCAAAGGTCACCTTCACCGCATTGAGCCAGCCGCCCGATTTACCCAGCTCATTGAGCAGGGACGGGAATACCGCAAAAAGAGTAAAAGGCAGCGCCAGGCCAAAGCCAAAGCCAAAGAATCCCAGCAGGGGGCCTATTTTGCCGCCGCTCTGGATAGATACCACGAGATTGCCGATAAACGGAACGGTACAGGAGAAGGACACGATCACCAGCGTGAGCGCCATAAAAAATATCCCGAGGAAATTCTGGGTATTCGCTTTACTATCCAGCCTGGTAGCCCACGATGAGGGCAGGTTGATCTCAAATGCACCGAGAAAGGAGATACCAAAGATCAGGAATACCAGGA
>JBEBVQ010000211.1:0-4549 GCA_040392625.1 Taibaiella soli
CGCCGTTCTTCAAAGCTGCCGATTACGGCATTGTAGGCGATGCGCTGGAGATCGTCCCCAAGCTGACCGAAGCGGTAAAAAACTTCAAAGCAGGGCAGAATTGATTTCGTTGAACCGTCTATTCGTTAATCGTTGAGTCGTCTTTCCGGTTAATCGTTGAACCGGTTAATTGATTAATCAACCAACGATTAAACGAAAATGAATAAGAGTTGCATGGTATGTGCAACTCTTTTTTTGTAACATTACGGCATCAATCAGCACATGATACACAATATCATTACCTATGTGGTAATCGTAGCCGGCGGACAAGGCGCCCGCATGGGCACGGCTATACCCAAGCAATTCCTTGAGATACAGGGCAAGCCTGTGCTCTACCACACCATACGGGCATTCACCGGCAGCCTGCCTGATGCAAAGATCATCCTGGTGCTTCCGGCACAGCAGATCAGCTATGCGCAAATGGTACTGCAGCATTTCCCCGAAAGACTGGATGTGACAATCGTTGCAGGCGGCGCTACCCGCTTCCACAGCGTGCAGAACGGACTGAAGGTCATAACAGCGCCCGGCATTATAATGGTACACGACGGTGTACGTCCGCTAATAAACCATGAGCTGATCCTACGATGCCTGCAGCAGGCCGCAGAAAAAGGAAGCGCCGTACCCGCCATACCGGTTGCGGACAGCGTCCGCCGGACATTTCCCGACGACACCTCCTCCCCTATTGACCGCGCTGCATTGCGCCTGGTTCAGACGCCGCAAACTTTCCGTACAGAAATATTATTACCCGCCTTTGAGCAGGCTTATCAGGATAGCTTTACCGACGAAGCCACCGTTTGCGAAGCGGCCGGACATCGGATATTTCTAACAACAGGCGATAAGTATAATATCAAGATCACCACACCCGAAGACCTTGCTATCGCAGAAGCGATCATGAGCACACGTAACAACTATGCATGAAACCCGCACTTTACATACTGCTTTTCTGTTGTAGCTTCACCTGCCATACATGGGCACAGACACCAGATAGTACGATCGGCGGCATATCCGTTGAAATGGACGAAGTGATCGTTTCCGCTATTCGTGACGGGTGGGATGTAAATGCATTTATTCAGCGTATCAAAACAGACACTACTTTTTATAAAGCATTCCGCTCGCTGCGGCTCACTTCTTACACTGCTACCAACGACATCCGCATACAGAACAAAAAAGACAACACCATTGCCTCACTGTATAGCATTACTGAGCAGGAATACGATGGCCGGTGCCGCTCGATGAAAGTGATTGAAGAAAAAACAACGGGCAAGTTCTACAAACGCAACGGATCATACCGGTATTTCACCGCTGCGCTATACGCACATTTATTTTTCACTGAAGGAAAAATATGCGGTGAAACCGATATTGTCAGCGGTAGCAACGAAACGCCTGCCAAAAACAAGCTGGAGCGAAGCAAAGCCCAGTTGAAACAACTCATCTTCAGCCCCGGGAGCAAGATCAACGGCGTACCGTTCATGGGCGACAAGGCGTCCCTGTTTGAGCCGGAAACAGCCAGGATGTATGATTTCAGGCTTACCGCTGTGTCTTATGCCGGGGAACGTTGTTACCTGTTTCAGGCAGTACCGAAACCGCAACACGAGAAAGATGTTGTCTTCAAGGACCTGTCCACCTGGTTCCGGGCCACCGACTACTCCATCATGGCGCGCGACTACACCCTTTCGTACAGTACCATCGTTTACGATTTTGATGTGCGCATGAAAGTGCGGCTTGCGCCGGTGGACCATAAACTGCTACCGGTGCGTATCGAGTATGATGGTAATTGGGATATTGCTACGCAGCCCCGTGAGCGCGCGCGGTTTACCGCTATCTTTCAGTATTAATTCCTTCCAACTACGATCAACAATATAAATACAATTTCTTATCTTTGATAAGATACATTAGAGATGCCCCTTTACTGAGAAAAGTCATTGAATTGATGTACAAATATCATTTCCCGGCAACGATCCGGATCTCATCTTTGCCATAGATCATGCAACATAAAAACAATCTGACCATGAACACACAAGCTCCCGTATCGTCCATCATGACAAAAAACCTGATCACTGCCAATATCACCGATGACCTGCGCCATGTAAATACCCTGCTGAAAAGAAATCATATCCGGCATATACCGGTCGTTTCGGGCGACAAGCTGGTAGGCATCGTAAGCAAATCAGACATCCTCAGGCTGAGTTTCGGAGATATATATGAAGGGAGGGAACAGGCAGATGATACCATATTCGATCTGCTGAAGCTGGAGCAGGTAATGGTAAGTAATCCGCGGACCGTACAAGCTGATGATACGATCAGAACAGTTGCTGAGATCTTTGCCAGCGAGGAATTCCATGCGCTGCCGGTAATGGAGGGCGACAAGATCGCAGGTATTGTTTCCACAACAGACGTTATTAAACACATGCTGGGATCATGATGTCTTTATCAGACAGCCATCCCCAAAATTGCAAATTTCAACAGTATGGCTATTTCAGGACGATCCATAGGTATAAAACGCTGGTAATTTTACGTTAATACCCGCAAGGGCCGGCACATAAAACAGCCGGCTTACGGTTATTTCCTTAAATTGCGGGTGATGGCGACGAATGATTACGACCGACTCATTGCACATCTGGATCAGTTCATCCGGAAGTACTATGCCAACCGGCTGCTGCGCGGCGTATTGCTGCTGGTGATATGCCTGCTGTTTTATATCTTGGCGGTAAGTGTGGGAGAATATTTCCTGTATATGCCGGTATGGCTCCGGGTATTCCTGGTATCGGCTTTTGTGATTGCGGGGCTGTTCGCCCTGGTCAGCCTGGTCATGATACCTGCATTGAAAATGGCCCGGCTGGGCAAGACGCTGTCACACGAGCAGGCAGCCGTTATTGTGGGCAGGCATTTCCCCGAGATCAGCGATAAGCTGCTGAATATCCTCCAATTGAAAAACAATACGGACAAAAACGCCAGTATGGCGCTGGCCGAAGCAAGCATCCGGCAGAAAGCGCAGCAATTGTCTGTTATTCCTTTCACACAGGCGGTGGATCTTTCAAAGAATAAAAAGTACCTGCCTTACTTGCTGCCGGTATTGCTGGCCGGCATATTTATACTCGTTGCCGCGCCCAATATTTTCCGCGATGCATCCGAACGTCTGCTGCAGCCCACGAAAGTATTCGAAAAGCCTGCCCCATTCCGGTTTGTGATACAGGATACACCATTGCAGGCTATTCATGGCCACGACTTCACCCTGCAGGTTTCTGTGGAAGGCGAGGCGCTCCCCACCCAAATGTCGCTCATCACAAGCGACGCAGCGCTGCCCATGTCGTCTTCCGGGCCTCATGCATTCATGTACACATTCCGCAACGTAACGGGTCCTGTATCCTTCCGTCTGCAGGCAGCCGGCTTCTATTCACAGACATATACCTTGTCTGTGATCCAAAAACCGGTATTGAAATCATTCAAGATACACGTTGATTATCCGGATTATACCGGCGTGCCGGACGAAACCCGGAGTAGCCTCGGGGATATGACACTGCCTGCCGGCACAATAGTACAATGGGCTTTTACTGCCGACCATACCGACAAGGCCGCTATCCGCCTGGGGAATACCGACCCGGAACCCATGCCCGGCAACGCTTCTCTGTTCGGTTTCCGCACCCGTTTCCTGTACGACTCAAGCTATACGCTGCTCCTGCACAATAAAGCATCGGCCTATACAGACAGCTTCCGCTATCACGTCCGGGTGATACCCGATCAATATCCTGTAGTCCAGATACAGGAATTCCGCGATACCGTTACCGGCAAACAGATATTGCTGACCGGCACTGCAGGCGACGATTACGGGATCTCACGTGTATTGTTCCGCTACGAAGTGACCAATGGCAACGGCCAGTCAGTCAGCGCCAGGAGCATCCCGCTCCCTGCATCGGCAGGCATGCTCGCACAGGTGCAATATTATTTTGACATTGCCGCGCTGGAGCTGCAGCCGGGACAAAAACTCAGCTACTATATTGAAGCCTGGGATAACGACGGCATATCGGGCAGCAAATCCTCACGTAGTGAAACCATGACGTACAATATGTACGCCCCGGAACAAATTGACTCCGTGATCAACGCCCAGGCACAGCAGATCAGCGATGGCATCAGCAACAGCGCGTCTCAAACCCGGCAATTGCAGCAGGACTATAAAGACCTCCAGCGCCGCATGCTGCAGGGAGGCAACATGGAGTGGGAGCAGCAGCAGTTATTACAGCAACTCATGCAAAAACAATCCGATCTGCAACGGCAGATGGAGCAGGTAAAAAAACGGTTTGAAGAGCAGACACAACAAAGCCAACAGAAACAATTCAGCGAAGACATCCGCGACAAACAGCAGGCGCTCAAAGAACAACTCGACCGATTACTGGACGAAGAATTGCGCGAGCAGATGAAAAAACTCGAAGAGTTGATGCAGCGGCTGAATAAAGACCAAGCCTTTAAAACCATGCAGCAACTGGAGCAGGAGAACAAGCTGTTCAATATGGAC
>JBEBVQ010000212.1:0-4515 GCA_040392625.1 Taibaiella soli
ACAGACGATAGTACATTATGTTTTCTTGGCTGGTAAAATTAAATAATTCTTCCTTTTCCGGCAAAATGATTGTTCCCGCATCTCCGGTTGATATATGATTTCAGGCTTACGGCTTTGAATAATTCCTGCGTTTATATGCCTGTCATTTATTAGTTTTGCACGCATTCATTTTCTAACTTATAAAAAAGCATATTTTCAATGTCTTATCTGTTCACTTCAGAATCTGTATCCGAAGGGCATCCCGATAAAATAGCGGATCAGATCTCGGACGCACTTGTGGATAATTTCTTAGCCTGGGATCCGGAAGCCAAAATCGCATGTGAAACGCTGGTAACCACCGGACAGGTAGTGCTTGCCGGCGAGGTGAAATCGAAAACCTATATTGATGCACAGCAGATCGCACGGGATGTGATTGCAAAGATCGGCTACACCAAAAGCGAGTATATGTTTGAAGCAAACTCCTGCGGTGTGCTGTCTGCCATCCATGAACAATCGCCCGACATCAACCAGGGCGTAGATAAAAAGAAGAAAGAAGATCAGGGCGCCGGCGACCAGGGGATGATGTTTGGCTATGCGACCAACGAAACTGCCAGCTATATGCCATTGGCGCTGGATATGGCGCATGTGCTGCTCCGTGAGCTAAGTGCCATCCGCCGCGAAGGGAAGCAGATGAAATACCTCCGCCCCGATGCCAAAAGCCAGGTGACGCTCGAATATGATAACGATAACCGCCCGGTGCGTATTGATACGATCGTGATCTCTACACAGCATGATGATTTTGCCGATGAAAAGGCAATGCAGGAGCGCATCAGAAAGGATGTGCTCGGTATCCTCATTCCCCGTGTGATCAAAAGCTATCCTCAGTACAAGCAATTGTTCAATAACAAGATCAAGTATCACATCAACCCTACGGGTAAATTTGTGATCGGTGGCCCGCATGGCGATACCGGCCTTACCGGCCGTAAGATCATCGTGGATACCTACGGCGGTAAAGGTGCGCACGGCGGCGGCGCTTTCTCCGGAAAAGACCCTTCCAAAGTAGATCGTTCTGCAGCGTACGCTACCCGCCATATTGCCAAGAACCTGGTAGCTGCAGGGGTATGTAACGAAGTACTGGTGCAGGTTTCCTACGCCATCGGCGTGGCGCAGCCTATGGGTGTTTATGTGAACACATACGGCACTGCTAATGTAGATCTGACGGATGGCGAGATCGCCCGCATTGTCAGTGAAGTTTTTGATATGCGTCCTTACTTTATTGAGCAGCGCCTGAAGCTCCGCCAGCCGATGTACAGCGAATGCGCTGCTTACGGTCATATGGGGCGCGAGCCGCAGACGGTGACCAAAGAATTCCGCTCGGGTGACGGTAAGGTGAAAAAACTGAAAGTTGAGCTTTTTACCTGGGAGAAGCTGGATCATGTGGCTAAGGTGAAGAAAGCATTTAAGATCAGGTAGATCAAGCTGTCTTTTACGGTATAAAATAGAAGAGGCTGTCCGGCAGGGCAGCCTTTTTTAATACGATAATATTGTCCGCCGCTTTCGGTTGTATAACGATATGAATATCAGCCTTGGTTTCCCTGACAGAGTAATTTCAGGATAATTTTTTCTGAATTTAATAATTGCTGTTGGCACTGATTTATTGGGTCTATGGAAAACATATGAACTATGGCAACAACAAAATCAAATGCAGCAGACAAGATTAATACGGGTATTGCCGTCGCCAACAGCAAAAAAGTGGCGGATACGCTGAATGAGATCCTGGCGGATGAATTTGTATTGTATGTAAAGACGTTAAAATTCCATTGGAATATTGAAGGACGGGATTTTCATGCGCTTCATGTATTCCTTGAGGAGCAATACAACCAGTTGCAGCTTATCATTGATTCTGTAGCGGAGCGTATCCGCAAGATCGGCCACTTTGCGAATGGCAGCTTAAAGCAGTTTATGAGCGATGCCACGCTGAAGGAGCATACTGAAACAAATGCGATCACCGAGGATAAGCTGCGGGAACTGGTAGCCGACCATGAGAGCATTATCCGGAAAGTAAGGGATTGTATCAGCGATTTTGAGGAAAAATATAAGGACGACGGAAGTGCGGATTTTGTAACCGGCGTTTTAAAACAACATGAGAAGATGGCATGGATGCTCCGGGCCAGCGTGAGCAAATAATTTACTGTAAAAAAACACTGTTATCCTGACGGAGGAGGGATCTCGCGAAACATACGTTTCGCGAGATCCTTCGCTCCGTTTTGTTGTGTTGCCTCCATCCATTCCGGATATGGTTTTGTTTTGTATCTTCATGTGTGAATTTTAGCGGCGCCCAAATACCGGTACCCCATAGAAATTGTCTATCAGATCATTTGTTGCAATTGATACAATATTTATTTTTTTGTTATCATAAAAACTAAATAAAATGGAGGACAAAAAACCTAAACTGACCAGGCAGACCGGCGCACCGGTGCCGGATAACCAGAATGTACAGACTGCCGGGCCCAGGGGGCCGATGCTGATGCAGGACTTCTGGTTCCTCGAGAAAATGGCAAACTTCGACCGCGAAGTGATCCCGGAAAGAAGGATGCATGCCAAAGGTTCCGGCGCTTTCGGAACGTTCACGGTGACACACGACATTACTCAGTACACTAAGGCCGGTATTTTTAGCCAGGTCGGGAAGAAGACGGACATGTTTGCCCGCTTCTCTACGGTGGCCGGTGAAAGGGGCGCTGCTGACGCCGAAAGGGATATCAGGGGATTTGCACTGAAATTTTATACCGACGAAGGTATCTGGGATCTGGTGGGGAATAATACGCCGGTATTTTTCTTCCGTGATCCAATGAAATTCCCCGATCTGAACCACGCCGTAAAGCGTGATCCCAAAACCAATCTGAGAAGCGCCAATAACAACTGGGACTTCTGGACGCTGCTCCCTGAAGCCCTGCACCAGGTGACCATTGTCATGAGTGACCGCGGTATCCCCAGGGGCTACCGGCATATGCACGGCTTCGGAAGCCATACATACAGCTTTATTAATAAAGATAATGTCAGGTACTGGGTGAAATTCCATTTTGTAACCCAGCAGGGCATTGAAAATTTATCGGATGAAGAGGCAGCTGCGATCATTGGTACCGACAGGGAATCTTCACAAAGGGATCTTTTTGATGCAATTGAAAGGGGGGATTTCCCGAAATGGAAATTGTTCGTCCAGATCATGACCGAAGAGCAGGCAAAGCATTACCGTTTTCACCCGTTCGATCTGACCAAGGTGTGGTCGAAAAAAGATTTCCCGCTTATCCCCGTCGGGGAATTTGAATTGAACAGGAATCCGGATAATTATTTCCAGGATGTGGAACAGGCCGCATTTAACCCGACGAATATCGTTCCCGGGATCGGCTTCTCACCGGATAAAATGCTCCAGGGAAGATTATTCTCCTACGGCGATGCACAGCGTTATCGCTTGGGTGTAAATCACTACCAGATACCCGTGAACAAGCCCACCTGTCCTTACCATGCATTTCACCGCGACGGCGCTATGCGGGTGGATGGCAACTATGGCGATGCAAAACATTACAACCCCAATAGTTACGGCGAATGGCAGGAACAGCCTGAAACAAAAGAACCGCCGCTCGAGCTGGATGGTACGGCGTATGCCCACAACTTTCGCGATGATGATGAAGACTATTTTACGCAGCCCGGTGATTTGTTCCGGATCATCAAGGCCGACGGGAAGGCAGACCTGCTGTTTAAAAATACGGCTGCACAGATCGGTGGTGCGGAAAAATTTGTCCAGGTACGGCATATCCGGCACTGCTATAAAGCAGACCCGGAATATGGTACAGGCGTGGCAACGGCTCTTGGTCTGACTATGGACGAAGTGAACAATTTTGATATGGCTCCGTACGACAAATGGGCGCCCCGGCCTACTGCCGGGTAAGCCTTTGGGTTAATCAGGAAAGGGGCTGCTCCGATAATACAAATTCAGGCAGCCCCTTTTTTGTAAATACTTTGTTCGATTTTGGTTACAAAAACAAAAGCACAACGAATATGACTGACAGGAGCAACGATTATGTAGTTCCCGCACAGACCCGGATCGGGCATGTGCACCTTAAAGTGTCCGATCTCAACCGCTCGCTCGAATTTTACTGCGACTTGCTGGGTTTTGAGATCACTACCATGTACGGCAGCCAGGCGGCATTTATTTCGGCAGGCGGGTACCATCACCATATCGGTTTGAACACCTGGCACAGCAAGGACGCACCACCCGCACGAAAAGATGCTGTAGGTCTGTACCACACGGCCATTCTATATCCGACGAGAAGAGATCTCGCCATCATCCTGCGCCGTCTGCTCGAGGCTTCGTATCCGCTTACCGGCGCCAGCAACCACGGTGTATCGGAAGCGATATATCTGGATGACCCGGACGGGAACGGTGTGGAACTGTATTGGGATCGCCCCAAAGAACTATGGCCGTCGAAGCCGGACGGATCGCTGGAAATGTACACCCGCCCGCTGGATGTGGAAGGG
>JBEBVQ010000213.1:0-4508 GCA_040392625.1 Taibaiella soli
GCTTCTTACGACTTGCTACTTGCGACTAACTCTCGGCAGGTATTTCCGCCGGCATAGCCGGGGTATCTATGGTAGCCGGCAGATCAGGCTCTGTGATCGGCTCGCTTTCCATATCGAACTGGTCGTTCTTGGTGGATTCCACCAGCCAGTTACCGTTTTCCTTAACCAGGTGGAGCTTCTGCTGGGCATTGCTCTCGGATGTAGTAAAGGTCACGACTGCTTTATCACCCTTTACTTCGGAATCTACGATCTTTACCTTGATCTTCTTGGCTTCGTTTTTCACCGAGTCGCTTACCATGGCAGGAGAAAGCTGCTGCATCATGCCGACAAACTTTTTTGTCTCCTCTGTAGAAACCGATTTGGCCGCTTCAAAGTCCATATGCAGGAAACCATTCAGGAATTTTTCTGCAGAAGCCTCCGGGGTATTACTGTTACAACCCACCAGGCTTATTGCCAGCGCCATAACGGCAGTAGCATAAAAAAACATTTTTTTCATAAGGCGTCTTTACGATAAGATAGCAAAGGTATTATTTATACTTTAGTTCACAAACGAAAAAAGCATTTGCGTTCATAAATAAATTATCAATGCCTACAAACCTGTATCCCAGCATAGAAGTAAGCGGAATGAAGCCAGTATCACCCGTAGCGGTGATAACCGCTTTATATACAAACTCCGAGCAATAAAGCCGGTCGTCTGTCTCCAGGTTAAAATCCATATCAAACAAAGGTCGCCGGGAATAATAATCACGGATCACCGTCTCCAGGTTGCCGGCAGCGCTGTCCGGGAAACGATACCGGGCAATAGCAAAACCGAGGTTATTACCGGGTGACATAAAAAAATCAGCCGAATCGCGCCGGAGGCGTTCATCGGGATTGTCTTCTCCCCCAATGCTGTGATATACAAACGGATATCCGCCTTCCACCACCACCAGCCCGCCGTGTGAATAGGTTTTATCAAACTGGTTCAGCTCCCGAAATATCCGGCTGGTCATGTCATTGCCGGTACGCAGCAGCAGGTCGCCGGTCTGCAGCAGGCGCAGGCAGGAATCCCGTTTGTGGAGGTTCCATGCATTGGCCGCCAGCACTGGCACGCCGGTACCGGCAGATGAAACCCGGTGATCTTTATATAAGGACCAGGCAATGATAAACGTCGCCATCAGTACCAACCCAATGGGAAGCAGCCAGCGGGGGAGAAATCTTTTTTGTCTTTGTATCACTCGGGGTAAAATTAAGAAGTAAGCATCAAAATTGTCAGCATCACGGATTAGGCGGATTATGGGATGACACGGATTAATCTGTGAAATCCTATAATCCGGATAAATCCATGATGCTGACAATGAAAACACTTCATTCATTCCTTACCTTAGCTGCATGAATGAAAAAAAGCTTTTCCTGCTTGATGCGATGGCGCTCATTTACCGCGCCTATTATGCGCTGATCCGCAGCCCGCGCATCACCAGCGCCGGCAGGAATACCAATGCACAGTTTGGCTTTACCACTACGCTCACTGAACTGATACAAAAAGAAAAACCATCCCACCTCGCGGTAGTATTCGATACCCACGCTCCCACTGAACGGCACACCGACTTTGCCGAGTACAAAGCCAACCGGCAGGAAACACCCGAAGACATACTGTCTGCCATTCCGGACATCAAGCGCATCGTTAGTGGTTTTAGTCTGCCCTGTCTCGAATCGGACGGATACGAAGCCGACGACATCATCGGCTCACTTGCCTGGGAAGCCGCCGACCTCGGCTACACCGTGTATATGGTGACACCGGATAAAGACTACGGCCAGCTCGTGCGCGACAATGTACTTATCTACAAACCGGCCTACCAGGGCGGCAAAGTAGAGATACTCGGGCCTCCCGAAGTATGCGCCAAATGGAATATCAAACGGGTAGATCAGGTTGTGGACATCCTCGGACTGATGGGCGACGCAGTGGACAACATCCCCGGCATTCCCGGCATCGGCGAAAAAACAGCCGCCAAACTGCTCGCGGAATACGACACCCTCGAAAACGTACTCGCTCACGCCGCTTCGATCAAGGGAGCGCTGGGCGAGAAAGTACGGAACGGGAAAGAATCTGCCATTCTTTCCAAGAAACTGGCCAGGATCATCACCAACGTGCCGGTCCCTTTTCACGAAGAAGATTTCCGCGTCAAAGAATGGAACCGCGAGCAGCTTACCGAAGTATTTGCAGACCTCGAATTCCGCGCGCTGGGCAAACGGTTACTGGGCGAGGATTTCAATGTATTTGACAAACCGGTCAGCACGGATCTTTTCGGAAATCCCGTGGCTGCGCCCGCCAGGAAAACCAATGCCCCGACGGCACCGCAAGAAGAAACCGTCGTGGTACAAACGGAAACGCTGCCTGAAAACATTGCTACCATACACAGCACACCGCATCAGTATGAACTGGTATCCGGCACAACCGATATCATCGCGCTGATAGAAAAACTGATGGTGCAGCCCAAAATTTCCTTCGACACCGAGACCACCGGCATCGATGCCAATCGTGCAGACCTGGTGGGGCTTAGCTTTAGCTGGGAAATAAATACAGGCTATTATGTACCGCTCTCCGCACACCGGGAAGATGTTGTAAAAACCCTGGAAATGTTCCAGCCGCTGTTCAGCCGCACCGATGTACTATGGGTCGGGCAGAACATCAAGTACGATATGCTGATGCTGAAATGGTATGGATTTGCATTGAAAGGAAGCGTCTATGATACTATGCTGGCTCATTATGTGATCGAGCCTGACGGCAAACGGAATATGGACGCGCTCAGCGTTAAGTACCTGCAGTACGAACCGGTTGATATCGAATCACTGATCGGGAAGAAAGGCAAGAACCAATTGTCCATGCGCGATGTGCCTGTGGAGCAGGTAAAAGACTATGCAGCTGAGGATGCAGATGTAACGCTCCGGCTCAAAGCGGCCTTCGATCCGTTGCTGGACCAGGAATCCGTACGCACTGTTTTTGAAGAAGTGGAAAACCCGCTGGTGCCGGTGCTTGTGGATATGGAATATGAGGGTGTGGGGATAGACGTGGATTTTCTGCGGGAATATTCCAAAGAACTGGAACGGGATATCATCCAGGCCGAAGAATCTGTTTACCGGCAGGCCGGCGTACGGTTCAACCTCGGCTCCCCCAAACAATTGGGCGAAGTGCTCTTCGACCTGATGAAGCTCGATGGCGCCGCGAAGAAAACCAAAACCGGTCAGTATGCCACCGGCGAAGACGTGCTGCAGAAGCTGCGCACCAAGCACCAGATCGTTGACGACATCCTGGTATATCGCGAGCTGACCAAGCTGAAAAGCACCTATGTGGATGCACTGCCGCAAATGATCAACCCCCGAACAGGGC
This sequence comes from Taibaiella soli, assembly GCA_040392625.1. Taxonomy (GTDB): domain Bacteria; phylum Bacteroidota; class Bacteroidia; order Chitinophagales; family Chitinophagaceae; genus JBEBVQ01. The sequence continues at coordinate 3,368 of JBEBVQ010000213.1, forward strand.
GTGTGCATACCAGCTTCAACCAGACCGTGGCCGTCACCGGACGGCTCAGCAGCAACAATCCCAATCTGCAGAATATTCCCATCCGCACCGACCGTGGCCGGGAGATACGGAAAGCTTTTATCCCGAGAGATAAAGAATGGACATTGCTCTCTGCCGACTACTCGCAGATCGAACTGCGCATCGTAGCCGCATTAAGCGGCGATGAGAGCATGATACAAGCCTTCCGCGACAATAAGGATATCCATACAGCAACTGCAGCCAAAGTGTACAATGTGCCGGAAGCTGATGTCACCTCCATCATGCGGCGGAATGCGAAAGCCGTGAACTTCGGTATTATTTACGGGCAGTCGGCCTTCGGACTGGCCGGGTCGCTGGGCATCAGCCGCACAGAAGCCAAGACCATTATTGATAACTATTTTTTACAGTACCCGTCCATCAAAAAATATATGGACGACCAGATCGCTTCTGCACAGGAACATGGGTTTGTACAAACAATAATGGGCCGGAAGCGCTGGCTGCGCGATATCAACTCGTCCAACCAGACCGTGCGCGGCTATGCCGAACGGAATGCGATCAATATGCCCGTGCAGGGTACAGCGGCAGACATGATCAAGAAAGCCATGATACGGGTTTATACTGTGTTGCAGGAAAAAAACCTCCGCACCCGCATGGTGCTACAGGTACACGATGAATTGGTATTCGACGTGCCTGAAGATGAAATTGAAGTTGTACGTCCCCTGATCGTTTCAGAGATGGAAAGCGCCATGCCCCTGCCGCATAATGTACCTGTCCGCGCCGAAGCCGGCACGGGCGCCAACTGGTTGGTGGCGCATTGATCTCTGTAGTTGGTAAAAATCCAGCCGGAGTATGTTTTAACTATAACCGCTGACGCTCATCTTTACAATCAGAATTAATTGATAAACAATTAATTAAGAGAGGTTATTTCTAATTCTTTTTCAATACCCAAACCGAATCTTTTCTTGTACCGGTATTATTAATCTTCCCGGATTGATTCAACTCGGATAACAGGTTCTTTATTTTATTTTTCTTTTGCTCATCGCTCATCCAATCCGGCAGCTTGTTCCACAACAGTTCATCAATGTCTTTTCGTCCCAAACTCTTGTGTTCTTTAATAGCTTTC
>JBEBVQ010000214.1:0-4506 GCA_040392625.1 Taibaiella soli
CGGCTGCTTCATCCACGGTCACCGCATCAGGCGTTTTGTTGTAAAAGGTCAGCGCTGCATTTTTGATGCCATACACATTATCCCCGAAAGGAACCGTATTCAGATACAATGTAATGATCTCGTTCTTTGTCAGGTTACGTTCCAGCTTTACGGCCATTACCCATTCCTTCAGCTTGATGATGGGCATCGTGAAAATACTCGGACGCTGACGGCCGAAAAGGTTTTTGGCCAACTGCTGGGTGATCGTGCTGCCGCCGCCCTGCTTTCCCAAAAAGAACACAGCCCGTGCAATGGCCTTGCCGTCAATCCCGGAATGTTCGTGAAACCGCTCGTCCTCGGTAGCGATCAGGGCATTGAGCACATTGGGTGAAATTTCATGGTATTTGCTGTTGGAGCGATCCTGCACATAATACCGGCCCAGCAATGCGCCATCTGTGGCATATACTTCAGACGAGAGGTTGTTGCTCGGGTTTTCATACACGTGCTCGGGCGGCATATTCCCCGTCCAGTTAAAATAAAAAGCCAGGACAACCAGGTTGAATAAAATAAAACCGGCAATAAACAACTGCCATAATATCCTTACGGAACGTTTCATGAGGTGTACACTATGACCAGGCACAAAACTATCATTTTTCGGCTTTGCCCGTGGCGATTTTTTAAAATGCCGTACCTTTCCTTCGGTTTGAAGAAAAAATGTATAACAGATAATGGCACAACTAATTCGTAAAGAAGATGCACTCGAATACCATGAACAGGGCAGACCGGGTAAGATAGAAGTAGTCCCCACCAAGGCAACCAAAACCCAGCGCGACCTTGCCCTGGCATATTCTCCCGGTGTGGCTGAGCCTTGTAAGGAAATACAGAAAGATACCGAAGCCGTATATCGCTATACCGCAAAAGGCAACCTGGTGGCGGTGATCAGCAATGGTACGGCTGTGCTGGGATTGGGTGATATCGGCCCCGAAGCCTCCAAGCCGGTGATGGAAGGCAAGGGACTGCTGTTCAAGATATTTGCCGATATTGATGTGTTTGATATCGAACTGAATGCGCACGGGGTGGAGGAGTTCGTGCAGGTGGTGAAAGCGCTGGAGCCTACATTCGGCGGTATCAATCTGGAAGATATCAAAGCGCCCGAATGCTTTGAGATAGAAGAACGGCTGAAAAGGGAGTTAAACATCCCCATTATGCACGATGACCAGCACGGTACGGCGATCATCTCCGGCGCGGCGCTCCTGAATGCGCTGGAGCTGGTGGGTAAAGATATTTCACAGGTGCGGTTTGTGGTCAGCGGGGCAGGTGCTTCGGCAATATCGTGCTGTAAAATATATATTGCGCTGGGTGCAAATGTTGCCAACATATACATGTTCGACAGCAAAGGGCTGATCACTTCCCGGCGCACGGATCTCGATCATAACAAAAAAATATTCGCAAAGGATATACCGGATATGACGCTTGCCGAAGCGATGACAGGAGCAGATGTTTTTATCGGTTTGTCGAGAGGGAATATTGTATCGGGTGAAATGATCAAAACGATGGCAGAGCAGCCGGTGGTCTTTGCCCTCGCTAATCCGGATCCGGAGATCCCTTACGAGGAAGCGCTGGAAGCCCGGCCGGATGTGATCATGGCTACCGGCCGCAGCGATTATCCCAACCAGGTAAATAACGTGCTGGGCTTCCCTTATATTTTCAGGGGAGCGCTGGACGTGCGTGCTACCGCCATTAACGAAGAAATGAAATTGGCAGCGGTAAAAGCATTGGCACAACTGGCCAAAGAGCCGGTGCCGGATATTGTGAATGCAGCTTACAAGGAAAAAAGCCTGTATTTCGGCGCTGCGTATATTATCCCAAAACCTATGGATCCGCGGCTGCTGGTAACGGTAGCGCCTGCTGTGGCACGGGCAGCCATGGAAAGCGGGGTGGCCGGAAAGCCGATTGCCGATTGGGATGCTTATGAGGGGGAGCTGTACCGCAGGCTTGGTTCGGATGATAATATCCTCCGTTTTGTGATCAATAAAGCCAGGCAGCACCCCAAGCGTGTGGTATTTGCCGAGGCAGAGAATCTGAAAGTGCTGAAAGCCGCGCAGATTGTACGGGATGAAAAAATTGCCATTCCCATTCTTTTGGGGAATGAGCAGAAAATAAACCGGCTGATCACAGAGAATGGTCTCCAGCTTGCCGGGGTCACCATTATGGATCCGCGCAGCGACAAGCTGGATGAAAAACGGAGAATGTACGGAGATATGTTTTTTGAAAAGCGCAAACGGCGCGGTTACAACCTCTACGAGGCACGGAAAATTATGCGCGAGCGGCCCTATTTCGGTTGTATGATGGTGGAGGCAGGAGAAGCGGATGCGTTCTTGTCAGGGCTTACCCGGCAGTACCCGGATACCTTGCGTCCCGCGCTGGAGATCATTGGTATACACGGAGGCGCCGGTCGGGTTGCGGGTATGTATATGATGCTCACGCGCAAAGGGCCTCTGTTCTTTTCTGATACTACCGTGAATTTTAATCCCACAGAAGATGAGCTGATTGATATAACCCTGCAGACTGCCCGCGCAGTGGCCAGCTTTAATATTAAACCGCGTATTGCGATGCTGTCCTATTCCAATTTTGGGAGCAGCGCCTCTCCGGAGGCCATCCTTATGCGCAATGCTGTAGCGCGCATCAAAGAAATGCACCCGGATATGATCATTGACGGAGAAATGCAGGCAGGGCTTGCCTTCAATAAGGATCTGCTTCGTGAAAATTATCCGTTTTCCGACCTCGTGCAGGAGTCGCCCAATATATTGATCTTCCCGAACCTGGCGGCAGGCAATATCGCTTATCATCTGCTGCAGGAAGTAGGCGGCGCAGAGGCTGTCGGCCCTATTTTGCTGGGGTTGCGGAAGCCGGTGCATGTGCTTCAGTTAGGGAGTTCAGTGCGCCAGATAGTAAATATGGTGGCCATATCCGTTATGGAGGCACAGGTAAAAGAACAGGATTATTAGCTAATCAGCTAATTGACTAATCAGCACATTATAAAAACTATGCGTATTGCAATTATTGGCGGTGGTGCGGCGGGCTGTTTTGCCGCAGCCAATTTACCTGCCAAAAAGGGGCGGGAAGTAATGTTGTTTGAGAAAACAGGCCGCTTGCTGCAGAAGGTGAAGATATCCGGCGGCGGCAGGTGTAATGTCACGCACTCATGTTTTGAAGTGCCGGAACTGTTGACCCGTTATCCGAGAGGAAAGCAATTGCTTAAGAGATCGTTGTATCATTTTACGCCGGGGGATACCATCAACTGGTTCAAACAACGCAGCGTAATGCTCAAGACGGAGCCTGACGGGAGGATGTTCCCTGTTACGGATAGCTCGCAGACTATTATAGATTGTCTCCGCCGCGAAATGGAGCAAAAGGGGATTGCCATTCATTATCATAAAGCCGTCCATTCCGTTGCAAAGACGGAGGGTTGCTTTTCCCTGCAATTTACAGACGGCAGCAGCTATCAGGCCGATCGTATGCTTATTGCCTGCGGTGGTTTCCCGAAAGATGATGCGTATCAATGGATCCGTATGCTTGGTCATACCGTGCAGCCGCCGGCTCCGTCTTTGTTCACTTTTAATTTGCCCGGACATCCGGTTACCGAATTAATGGGTGTGAGCGTGCCGTCTGTAAAAGTCCGGATCAGCGGAACGAAATTTACAGAACAAGGCCCGCTGCTCATAACGCATTGGGGGCTGAGCGGCCCGGTGGTGTTACGGCTCTCAGCCTGGGCCGCCCGCGAATTATCGTTGCGGCAATATCATTTTAATATACAGGTAAGCTGGCTTGATGATCTTGGGGATGATGAGTTGAAGCGCCGCTTTGCTGTTGTACGGCAGGATCATGGTAAACAGCAGGTGCTGCGCAAAGATCCGTTTGGCCTGCCGAAACGGTTGTGGGGTTACTTGGCCGCTCGTGCCGGTATTAACGATGCTACCCGCTGGGGAGAGTTACCGGCCGCTCAGCAGCAGCAATTGCACAACAACCTGCTGCATGATGTGTACGAAGTGAAAGGAAAGACCACATTTAAGGAAGAGTTCGTAACATGCGGCGGTGTTGCCTTGTCTGAGGTCAATCCGCAGACCATGGAAAGCCGCATTGTCCCCGGCCTGTATTTTGCCGGAGAGATCATGGATGTGGATGGTATTACCGGTGGGTTTAATTTCCAGCATGCCTGGAGCAGCGGATGGATTGCCGCAGCATCCATGATCCCGTAGAGACGTGGCATGCCCTGTCTCCATCCCGCAAAATCGCGATCCTGAGACAGGGCATGCCCTGTCTCTACAGGAGGGTGAAATTCCCCGTTTGCAACGTTGCCCCGTTCCGATCCGTAATACGGTACAGGTACATCCCCGCCGGGTGTGATGAACAATCTGTTGTTGTCGTGCCTGTCCATGTTACCTGGCTGATCTGCTTGCCACTCATGTCATATACGGTCCATGTTACCGGTTCTGCTGACCCTTGCAGATCAATAATCCCGTTGCT
>JBEBVQ010000215.1:0-4493 GCA_040392625.1 Taibaiella soli
TGTACAGCAATTGTTTACCGGTGTAGCCTCGCTTATATCCGGGGCGATCGTATATGCAGATGCGGATGGCCGGCTCCACAATTACCAATGGGTAGGTTATCTCAGTGTAGCTATCGTATGTTCCTGCCTGTTTACAGTTGGCCTGCTCAACAAACGTGTGCTGCAGCGAGAGCAGCAAAAAGAACCCGACACGACTTTGGAAGCCGCGCCGCGTAAATGATTTTTAAACAGGTTTCGGGGATTTGCAGGTATTTCCGTTTCACACGGGGTGTTCGTAGTAATATAATTTCATTATATCCGTAAGGTTGTGTAATATTGCGCCGGCGCGCATAATAAAGACGTACCCCCTACATGCAATTATACCTGTTTCGAGATCCTGCTGATAAGGATGAATACACGATGTTTATGCGTAAAGCAACGCGTCGGAGCATTAAAGCATTGCGTGTGCTTGCCATCATTGCACTTGTGACCAGTATATTCCTTTTGTCTTTAGCGTTTGTTGTGCCGCTGGGTTTTGTGGTAGATAATTATGGGGAATTCAGAACACTTTATGTAATACTGCTCATAAATACATCTTTGTTTCTGCTGTTGCTGCGATTAACCAAACAGGTGCATATCCGCAGACGGTTCCTGCCGGTCCGGTATCTGCTGATCGGGTACAGCCTTGCGGTGATCGCACATTTTATGGGGGTGTCGCTGTTAGCGCAGTACAATCCTTCAAATACGCTGACTTATCTGCTGACCGGATGCTTTACGATCGCTGTGCTTGTGATGCTCTCTTTCCGGGAGACCGTGTTCGTTGCTGCCGCCACTTATATTGTCTTTGTTTTTTCAGTGCGCTACTTTCAGCACGATCCCCAGATACTGGTGCAAAATTATATTACGGGGTTTATGATCATTCTGATGATGTTCTTTATATCCCGTATCTGGTTTTCGTATCAGTATGATTATTACCGGCAGATCCTTATCATTGAAAATAAAAACCGGCAGATCCGGTTTATCAATACACAGCAGGCGGAAATGCTGTCTATTGTGGCGCATGACCTGCGTAGTCCGCTCAATAATATTGCAGCTTCCATAGACCTGCTCAAGACTGGTGTGGATAATCCTGATGAGTTTTATTCCATGATAGAAAAGGCTTGCAGGGATGCAGATTATTTTATTCACGACCTCATGGAAGTGGCGCGCACCCAGCCGGGTCCGTTACAGACAAGCCCTGCAGCCATAGACAGTTTGCTGCAGGACACGGTGCAGACCTGGCAGCAGACCAGTAACGAAAAACATTTCGTCACGGCATTGCCCGATTTTCCGGTCACCGCAGATGTGCATGCGCAAAAGCTGCAGCGTGTGCTGAACAATATGATACACAACGCAGTGAAATTCACACCCCAGGGTGGAACGGTGAAATTGCTGCTGAATGCCAATGATGAAATGGTGCATATCGCAGTTGCCGATAACGGCATCGGCATCCCCGAGCACCTGATCTGCAACCTCTTCGACCGTTTTACGAAAGCCGGAAGGAATGGTCTGAACAATGAAAAATCTTATGGTCTCGGCTTAAGTATCTGTAAGGAGATCATCGGGCAGCATCATGGCTCCATACGGGTAGATAGTGAAGAGAACGCAGGCACCACCTTTCATATCATCCTGCCCCGCCGTCATGATCAGGCGCTTGCGGGTAAGGCGTGAAAGAACAACCGTGTCGCCCTCAGCTTACAGCGGTCTGCAGCATTGTGTCCATATTGTCTGACCGGAAAGACTGATATTCCATGCGCCCGTCTTCTATTTTCCTTCTCAGCAGGTAAATATCCTCATCTGCAAAATAACATATAACCGGTATGTTCCGGCAATGATGGTGCGTACTTATCTCATGCATGATCCTGGCCGTGGCCGGGGCGCCGGCATATGTTTTGACAATGATGATCCCCGGCCTGATCTCCCGCAGCCGTTCGGCAAATATCTCCTCAGTAGCTGCCGGGTAAACAAGGAAGCCCTTATCCCGCAGTAACGATGCGCACATGGCCAATGCCGCTGCATCACTGTCTATCATCAGTATGGCCGGTTTTTCCATAATCTTGCTCCGCGCTGATCGTATTACACACAAACAAAGTTTGAGCCGTTTATATATCTGCAAATGGTTTTAACAATGTGTTAGCATATAAGCTGTGTTGCAGAAATAGTCCAAATGTTTAATTAGTTAATATGATAATTAGCCGATGTGCTAATGATCCCTCGCGACAGATATTAGCTAATCAGCACATTGGCTGATTAGCTAATTAAAAGGATCTTTTAACGTTAAACCTGAATAGTGAATTTTTATTTTTAAATAATTAAACTTTAGTAAAAAACGAATAGTATATAAATTTATTTTTTTGGTGTGTGGAGCGCGTGAGGAATATAATAATTGACGGATTGCGATTGTAGTGGTATGTTTGTTGTGAAATGTTCATCCAAGTATGATACCCGACATTTTACTGACACTCTTTCTGGTCGCCCTGAATGGATTTTTCGTTGCTGCCGAATTCGCTATTGTAAAAGTCAGGTCTTCCCAGATCGAAGTAAAAGCGGTTGTAAACAAGCGGCTGTCGGCGGCTGCTAAAAAAATTGTAACCAACCTTGATGCCTACCTGGCTGCTACGCAGTTAGGTATCACCCTGGCGAGCCTTGGTCTTGGCTGGGTAGGGGAAAAAGCAATGACTAACATCATCCTGCGGATCGTCAGTGTATTTGATCTCAATATGAGCGAAGCAACGGCGAAAAATATTTCCCTGCCTATAGCCTTTATTACGATTACCGTCCTGCATATCGTATTCGGTGAGCTGGCGCCGAAGTCTATCGCGATCCGGCACCCCACCACCACCACCTTTGCGCTCGCCTGGCCATTACGCATATTCTATTTCATATTCCGCCCATTCATCTGGCTGCTGAACGGGTTTGCCAATTTCCTGCTCCGTCTGGTCGGCATCAAGCCGATGCACGGTTCGGAGATCCACACGGAAGAAGAACTGAAGATGATCATTACGGAAAGCCAGGAAGGCGGCGCTATCGAAGAAACGGAACGGGAGCTGATACAGAACGTTTTTGATTTCGACGACCGTCGTGTATCTGATATCCAGACGTTGCGCAAGAACGTTACGGCGCTGCATACGGCGCTTACGGTGCGGGAGGCCATAGATATTGCCGTCAGCGAAGGTTATACCCGCTACCCGGTATATACAGAAACGATTGACGATATCAAAGGGGTCATCCATACCAAAGACCTGATGAAGCGTTTTATGGAAGACGGCGGCCGCGAAGCGGCGATCATTCCGCTGATACGGAAAGCCTATTTCATACCGGGCAGCATGAAGATCAAGGATCTGCTTAAAGATTTCCAGAAGAAACATATGCAGATGGCGATCGTTACCAACGAAATTGGCGATGTAGCCGGTATCGTGACTATGGAGGATATCCTCGAAGAGCTTGTGGGTGAGATACAGGACGAATACGACAATGAAAAACCGTATGTGGAGCAGGTAGGTGATAGTACATTCATTATTACGGCTCACCGTAACCTTTCGGATATTAATAAATACCTGCCCTATCGTCTCGAAGAAAGTGAATATTATGATACCTTATCGGGGTTGATCGCTTATCTTTTCCCTAATGAGATCCGGGAGGGCGATGTGCTGCCGGTCGGGGCATACGAGGCCAGGATATTGAAGATGTACCGGAATTCTGTAGAAACTTTAGAATTGAAATTGTCTAATGAACAGGATGAGGATTAATGGCTCCCGGCATCCGGTAAAACAGGCTATGCGTGTTGTGTGCCTGATGCTCTTTGCTGCACTGATGAGCAGTATATGCCTGACGGAAGTGCAGGCGCAGAAGAAAAAAAGCAAAAAGCAGCAGAAAACGCAACAGTCAGAAGCTGCAAAGGAAGAACATACGGTACTGAGCCTGATCAACAAGTATCGCAGCAGCCTGGGTAAGCCGCCATTGGTGATGAATGAAATAATCAGCAACGAGGCTTACGATCACAGCCTGCGTATGTCTCAGGGAAAGATCCCGTTCGGTCATGCGGGATTTGACGACCGTATCGGCAAGCTGCTGAAACAATTGGCGGCTATCGGTGGTGCGGAGAATGTGGCCTTCAGTCCTAAAGGCGCAGGATCCGTGGTGCACAACTGGCTCAACAGCGACGGTCACCGGGAAAATATTGAGGGGGACTACAATTATGCAGGTGTAGGTATCGCGCAAGGAAAGAACGGGTACAGGTATTATACGGTTATTTTTATTAAGAAGAAGTAAGCTAATTAGCTGATCAGCTAATTAGCCTTTATACTGCTTCACAATTTCCTTCAGTTCGTTTAATTTCAGGAGCGCTTCAACGGGTGTGAGCGTGTTGACATCGGTATTGTCGAGTGCTTGCTGTATCCGGCGCAGATCTTCGGCCAGTCCGTCAAATATATTTAGCTGGAAGTTTTGTGTCCGGGTGATCTTTTTCACCTGCT
>JBEBVQ010000216.1:0-4476 GCA_040392625.1 Taibaiella soli
CAAATAGTGCATCGCGGCGCCCGCCGCGCCGACTCCCGGAAAGATCACTTTATCGGCAGTGCGTATTGTGCCGGGGTCACCGGTTATTATGGCTGTGATGCCGAGACGTTCCAGCGCGTATTGTACGGAGCAGGTGTTCCCGGCATTGTATTGGATGATGGCGACTTTCATCTTAATTATGAGTTATGAATTATAAGTGATGAATTATGAATTATGAGTGATGGGTGATAAGGGGCAATTCATAATTCATAATTCATCACTCATCATTCTACAGGGTTCCTTTTGTGGTGGGTAATTGTTGTTTGTCGGGATTGCGTTGTATCGCCATTTTGATCGCCTTGGCGAGGGCTTTGAAAATGGCTTCGATCTTATGGTGTTCGTTTGTGCCTGCTGCTTGAATATTGAGATTGCAGCGGGCGGCATCGCTGAATGATTTGAAGAAATGAAAAAACATTTCGGTAGGCATGTCTCCTATCCGTTCTCTTTGGAATGCGACGTCCCATTCGATCCAGCTCCTTCCGCCGAAATCGAGCGCTACCTGTGCGAGGCAATCGTCCATCGGCAGGCAGAATCCATAACGTTCCAGCCCGGCTTTGCTGCTGAGTGCGGTGTGGAAGGCTTCGCCCAACGCAATGGCGGTGTCTTCAATGGTGTGGTGTTCATCGATATGGAGATCTCCGCGTGTGGTAACGGTCAGGTCGATGCCACTGTGCCGTGCGAGTTGCTCCAGCATATGGTTGAAAAATCCGAGTCCCGTATTGATCTGGTAGGCGCCGTTCCCGTCCAGGTTCAGTATGATCCCGATATCGGTTTCTGTTGTTTTCCTGGTGTGTTGCACCATGCGATCGGGCGTCCGCAAATAGTTGTATATCGAGTCCCAGTCTTCAGCGATCAGCGTTGTCTTTGTTTCCCATCCTTCCGGATTGTCATAATTTTTCAGGAATATGGATTTAGCTCCCAGGTTTTCGGCCAGTTGAATATCGGTGATCCGGTCGCCTATGACGTACGATGCGGCAAGGTCGTATGAGCCGCCCATGTAGTTCGTTAACATGCCGGTGCCGGGCTTCCGCGTTGGTTTTTGCTCGTGCGGGAAAGAGCGGTCAATAAGGATCTCTTTGAATGAAATGCCTTCATTTTCCAGTAGCTGCAATAATTTTTGCTGCACACAATTGAAATTTTCTTCAGGGTACGAGGGCGTGCCCAGCCCATCCTGGTTCGTTACCATGACCAGCTCATAATCCAGTTCTGTGCTGATCCGGTACAGGTTTCGTATTACGCCCGGTAGCAGTTCAAGTTGCTCCAGATTGTCTATCTGAAAGGTGACAGGCGGCTCTTTGATCAGTGTGCCGTCCCGGTCTATGAATAATGCTTTCTTTTTCATGGCTGGTATGTAGTTAAGGCTTGTATCAGTGTGTCATTTTCTTCCGGTGTGCCGATGGTAATGCGCAAACAATTGTTGCAACCGGGTTGGCTGTGTCTGTTCCGAACCACAATTCCCTGTGTCAGCAAATACTGATACAATGCGTTGGCGTCTGTAGTGCGTACCAACAGGAAGTTTGCATCAGACGGGTAAACGGTTTTGATGCAGGGTAGTTTTTGCAGCAAATGTGAAAGGCGCGATCGTTCTTTACGTATCAGTTCGATCCACTGCAATACTTCCTTTTCTTTTTCGAGCGCGTTTAATGCGGCTTTCTGCGTGGCGGCGCTGATGTTATACGGCGCCTTGATATTGTTGAGTACCGATATGATGCTTTCGTCCGCAAAGGCCATTCCCAACCGCAATCCCGCCATGCCCCAGGCTTTCGAAAATGTTTGCAGCACGACCATGTTGGAAAACTGTTGTAGCCTGGTCGTCCATGACCGAGCTTGGGTGAAGTCTATGTATGCTTCATCAATCACGACAAGCCCGTTGAATGATTCGAGTACGGTCCGGATCGCTTCCCGATCCATCAGGTTGCCGGTGGGGTTGTTCGGCGTACACAGGAAGATGATCTTGGTGTGGTTGTCGATCTGCTGTAACAAAGCCGCCGTGTCAAGCTGGAAATTTTCTGTTAGCGCAGCTTCTTTAACGTTTACATCATTGATTCGGGCTGACACGGCATACATGCCATAGGTAGGCGTAGTAGTAATGATGTTATCTTCACCGGGTGTACAGACGGCGCGTATCAGCAGGTCTATGGGTTCGTCGCTACCATTGCCCAGGAATATTTTTTCGGCGTCGGTTTGTTTGAGCAGCGCGATCTTTTGTTTCAGTTCTTTTTGCAGCGGGTCGGGGTAGCGCTGGAATGGCGTGCCGGCCGCTCCTCCGGCAGCGTTTTCATTGGCATCGAGGAATACGGAGGCCGCTCCGCTGTATTCGCTACGAGCAGAGGTGTAGGGTTGAAGGTTCCGGATGTTATTGCGGAGGATGTCTTTGATTTGGAACGGTTTCATTGTGCTTTTGCTTTTTATATTGATAGTCCCACGGTCAGTGAGACTGCTTCGTCGTTCCTCCTCACAGTGACGGTTGTGCAGTCATTGCGAGCGGAGCGAAGCAATCTCTTTCATTCTCACCATTACGGCATGCGCATGTGCATCAAGCCCTTCAGCCTGTGCCAATGCGATTATTGTATCGGCTATGTTGCCAAGTCCTTCACGGGTTATTTTCTGAAAGCTGATGGTTTTCATAAAGCTGCTTACCGATACGCCGCTGTACGCTTTGGCATAACCATTTGTCGGTAAGGTGTGATTGGTGCCGGAGGCGTAATCCCCGGCGCTTTCCGGCGCATAATTACCCAGGAATACGGAACCGGCATTTTGAATTTTCCCTGCAATTTCATCATCATTCCGGCAGGCGATGATCAGGTGTTCCGGAGCATATTGGTTCAGCAGCGCTATGCCGGTGGGTATATCCTGCACGAGGATTGCCATGCTGTGCGACAGGCTGGCTTCAATGAAAGAGCGTCTGGGTAATGTTTCCAGTTGTGATGCAAGAGATGCCTGTACCTGCTCCAGTACACTGCTGCTGTCGCTGACGAGTATCACCTGGGAGTCGGGTCCGTGCTCGGCTTGGGAGAGCAGGTCGGCGGCAACGAACTCCGGTACGCAGCTATCGTCTGCCAATACCGCTACTTCAGAAGGGCCGGCGGGCATGTCAATGGCGATACCGCGGGCTTGCAGCAGCATTTTTGCAGTGGTGACATATTGGTTCCCCGGGCCAAAAATTTTATGTACCTGTGGTATGGTTGACGTCCCGTAAGCCATGGCGGCAATAGCTTGCGCTCCGCCTGTTTTAAAGACTTGTGTGATGCCGAGTTGCCGCGCGATATAAAGTAGTGGCGGGGCTATTCTTCCTCCCGGCCCCGGCGGTGTGCAAACGATGATCTCTTTGCAGCCGGCGAGTTGTGCAGGTATGCCCAGCATCATCAAGGTTGAATATAAAGGCGCAGTGCCACCGGGGATGTACAGTCCTACTTTTTCTATCGGTACAGGTTTGCTGCTGCATATTATTCCCGGCATGGTCTTTACAGTAATATGTTCAGGTATTGACGCGGCGTGGAACGTATGGATATTGCACATGGCAAGATCAATTGCATTCTTCAGCGCTACACTGATATTGCCCGCCGTATCCCATTCTTCCGGGGATACGGATAGGGATGACAGCGTTTGATTGTCGAAACGCGTTGCATAATCCAAAAGAGATTTGTCGCCATTGTTCTGTACGGATCCGATGATCTCCTGTACCTGCTGCTGTATCCCGTGATGGGTATCTGCAGGGCGTTTCAGCAGGGCGCCCCAGGTTTCAGGAGCAGGGTAGTGTGTTATGGGTATCATGCGATCATTTTTTCAATGGGGACTACAAGAATGCCCTGCGCACCTTGTGTTTTCAGGTTTTCAATAACATTCCAGAAGTCATCTTCCTCCACAACGGAATGCAGGGAGCTCCAGCCGGGTTCTGCCAGTGGCAGGATGGTGGGGCTTTTCATACCGGGTAATATCCGGGAGATGTCATCGAGCTTTTCGTTCGGTGCATTCAACAGGATGTATTTATACCGGCTTGCCGTCCTGACTGCGTTGATCCGGAAGAGCAACTGATTGAGCAGCTTGCTTTTTGTTTCGTTAAGATCCGGGTTACTGATCATCACCGCTTCCGATTGCAGGATCACTTCTGCTTCCCGCAGGCCGTTGGTGAGCAGGGTGCTGCCGGAGCTTACCAGGTCGCATATGGCGTCTGCCAGCCCGATGCCCGGCGCGATCTCCACAGAGCCGCTGATCTCGTGTATTTCGGCGTCCACCTGGTGTGCATCAAGGTATTGCTGCAGGATCCGCGGGTAACTGGTAGCGATCTTCTTCCCCGCGAGCGAGCGGATATCATCGTACCGGTCGTTGCGTGGCACAGCTATGGACAGGCGACAGCGGGCGAATCCGAGCCGTTCTGTTGTGATGATCTGCTTCTTTTTGTCCTTTCCTGTATTGTATATTTGTGGCTGTGCGCTT
>JBEBVQ010000217.1:0-4475 GCA_040392625.1 Taibaiella soli
ATTGCAACAACTATACTGCGCATACAGATCAGCATGGGGTGACGTTAACGCCCGATCCTACTGTTTACATGAGTTATTCACCCGACAGATGCATGACGCGCTTTACACCTTCCCAGATCGCCTACATGCGTAATAACCTCTATACCCGCCGTAGCAATTTGCTGAATCCCGTCAACAAACCGGCGTCTGATGCGTTGGCGCTTGCTCAGCCGGAAATTATTTATCCCGGGGATCTCCTGTATGCCAACTATCACAAAGTGGTATGGCGGAGCGTGCCGGGCGCAGAATATTATCATGTGAGGGTATCCCGTAACAACGTATTTGAGGTTGTTTTTCAGGAATCCGTTACTGCTGATACCTCTCTGGAATTAAACATTGAAGTTCAGGACAGAGCCGCTCTTAAAGTTTCCGTGACGCCGCTCAAAGGTGCTAATGTATGTGCAGTTTCCAAACAGACGCACCCCTTTACGGCCACAGATGCCCATACCACTCTGGACGTCGGTGAGGTGGCTGAAGCCGGTACCGGCATGTTACGTATCGTACCCAACCCGGTTACCGGCGGGAATACCGTGCGTGTACAAGCTGAATCGCTTCCCGCAGGCAGCTACCAGATACATCTGTTCAATATGAACGGACAAAAGGTGATACAGCATACATTCGAATATTATCCGGGCAGCAGCACGATTGAGATTGCTACCCATTCACTTCCGGCAGGTATGTATTTCCTGAAAGCAGTGAATGGAGCCGGAGATCAATGGGCAGAGAAGCTGATCATACAAAACTAAACGGTTTAGCCATGAAAGGCTGGTTATTGAAGCGGTTCTGTATGGGATCGCTTTTTTTGTTCCTGTTTCTGCCGCCACGGATTGCCGGCGCCGCAGAATATGCTTTTATTACCCGTTGGGAAATACCCGCGCCGCTTTCCGAGGTGTGGCGTGTAATATACGATGTGGAGCGCTGGCCGGAATGGTGGAAAGGCGTATCGGTCCAAAAGCTCCGGGAAGGCGATCATACAGGAACAGGCGCGGCAGTGGCATTCACTTGGGAAGCAGCGCTCCCATACAAACTGCATTTTACAATGACAACAATACAGGTGATCCCCGGTGAACGGATTAAGGGAGTGGCCTCCGGAGAACTGGAAGGCATTGGTACCTGGTTGTTCCATGCAGTGGACAGTACTACCACAGTGGTTGCGTATCATTGGCAGGTGCGTACAACCAGGCGTTGGATGAACCGGCTTTCGTTCATATTGAAGCCGGTATTCCGGGCTAACCATAATGTGGTGATGCGGCGGGGAGAACGCGGGCTTATAAGAAAGTTCCGGGTTAATGAGCTGATGTGATAATCAGCTAATGGGCTGATGAAAATTTATGTACTTTCAACCCCGTAGTATGTGCCACAAATATCTTATTACCTTTCTGCTCCTGCTCACGGTATCTCAAGGCTATGGCCGGGAACAGGGGAAGCATGTATATGCAGACGTAGGCATCGCTGCAGGATTTGCACATACCGGATATCATACCAGCCTGCTTTTTCCTGTTCATTACGGCAAACATACCGTTTATGCAGGCCCGAAAATATTGCTGACTGAAAGCTATCTTCCGTTCCGTAATATCTGGGGTGTTCATGCCGGATATAATTATAGTGTGCTGCAGCAGGGGCGCTGGCAGGCAGATGCCGGCATCGATTATCAGTGCAGCTTTTATCGGCCCCATAGCATTGCGGGGAATAACAGATACAACCGCGTCCAGGAAATATACTTCCTGCTCGGACTGGCATACCGCATTCGTCCGGAGAGCCGTATCGGAATAAAGCTGCAGCTTGGCAGCGGACTGTATGCAGATACCTGGCATGATCTCGTGGAGGGAGGTAAACGCACTGCACTCGGACGTGCTTCCACAGGAAGATTCACGATCAGCTATAAACTCTTCTGACATGCACCGGGTACAGTACCTCACATCTGCCGTTAAATCTGTCTGCCTGATCGTATGGGTAATGACGGTATTGTTGTCTGCCTGCAAAAAACCGGATATTTTACTGCAGGAGCACAAGCAGATCTATGTGATCGGGCATGGCGGTGCGGGGTTCTCAGACTTGTCACAGCACCCGCCCAATTCATGGACATCAGCCACGGAAGCAATAGATCATTATGGAGCAGACGGGGTGGAGATTGATATACAAATGAGCAGTGATGGGGTATTGTTCATGTACCATGATCAGCACCTCGAAGCAGCCAGCTTTTGTTCCGGCTGCGTATATGACTGGCCTGCACAGGCGTTGGAGGATTGCATCTTCAAACCCCGTTCGGGGGAAAGAGCAGAGGAAAATATTACACCGGTGGAGCGGTTGCTGGCACGGTATGCCGCAGCGGATCGGCAGCCTTTGATCTTCCTGGATCTGAAGAACCCGCTGGCTTGTTTCCCTGCCGGATCAGCAGCCCGTGACCGGTATTACCGTACCGCATTGCAGGAAGTTTCCCGGCTGATAGACAAATACAAAGCTGCAGATTGGGTATTGCTGCAGTCGGACAGCCGAGAATGGCTTTCATATACCCGCCGCCATTATCCGGAGATACGTGTGCTGCTGGATTATATAAAAGACACAAGCGACATTATGTATGCCGCCCGTGCAGGTTTTTATGGTGTTGCCGCTCCGGGCAGCGATCTGAGTACAGCAGCAGCAAGCCTCGCCAGGCAGGAAGGCTTGAAAATACAGTTGTACGGAGCCAGACTGCAGGAAGATATGATCCGGGAAATGGAAAAATTACCCGATTATTTTCTTACCGATAACATTCCGCTCACCCGGCGGATACTGGCTGTTGCTGCCGGTGATTAGCGCCGCCGCAGTTTCCAGTTGGCATTGCCGCCATTCGCTGAAAGTGCAAACTTTTTTTCTTCCTTCTCTTGTGTCCAGATAGCGGCAGCCAGCAGTGCAGCGGCTGTTTCCGCATCCGGGTTTTCAGACTGCAGGTATTCCGGTTTGAAGTGCTGATCTATAAATTTCGTCGTAAAGTTGCCGGTGCGGAACGGTTCGGTCTGCACGGCCCATTTGCCGAACGACAGGGTGGTCTGTATCCCGCGGATATAGTATTCATCCACCGCACGGCACAACCGGGCAATCGCTTCATCGCGGCTGCCTGCGTGCACGATCAGCTTCGCGATCATGGGGTCGTAAAATATGGGGATATCCTGTCCCTGCTCATAACCATCATCTACACGTACGCCCGGTCCTTTAGGCGGCTGATACATTTCGAGACGTCCTGTGTCGGGCAGGAAGTTATTGAGCGGGTCCTCCGCGCATACGCGCAATTCAATGGCATGACCGTTCATCTTCAGATCGTCCTGGGTAAAAGACAACTTCTCTCCGCGTGCTACCCGTATCTGCTCTTTCACCAGGTCAATGCCGGTGATCATTTCGGTTACACAGTGCTCCACCTGTAGCCGGGTATTCATTTCGAGGAAATAAAAATCCAAGTTTTCATCCACGAGAAATTCTACCGTTCCGGCGCCGTGGTAGTTGCATGCTTTGGCGACAGCCACAGCACATTCGCCCATTGCTTTACGGATGGCGGGCGTGAGGCAGCTTGAAGGCGCTTCTTCGATCAGCTTCTGATGCCGGCGCTGGATAGAGCATTCCCGCTCAAACAGATAGACATAGTTGCCGTGCTGGTCGCCGAGGATCTGTATCTCGATATGCCGCGGAGCGGCTACATATTTTTCTATAAACACATCATCATTGGAGAACGCGCTCAAGGCTTCGCTCTTGGCCAGCCGCATCTGCTCTTCCAGTTCGTCGGGGTCATTTACCACGCGCATCCCCTTGCCGCCGCCGCCGGCGGATGCCTTGATCAGGATGGGGTATCCTGTGCGTTCGGCAATGATCCGGGCTTCTTCGGGATCATTGACCGGGTCTTCCGTCCCCGGCACCATCGGTACATTGAATTTTTTGGCAGCCTGCTTTGCAGATATTTTGCTGCCCATCATTTCTATGGAATAAGCTGTGGGGCCGATGAAGGTCAGTCCGGCATCGGATACCGCTTTGGAGAAGCCCGCATTTTCGCTCAGGAATCCGTAGCCGGGGTGTATGGCATCTGCGCCTGTCTGTTTGGCCGTTTCAATGATCTTATCGGCGCGCAGGTACGATTGTGCGGACGGCGCGGGACCGATGCAGTAAGCCTCGTCGGCAAAACGGACAAAAGACATGTTGCGATCGGCTTCTGAATATACGGCTACTGTTTTAATGCCCATCTCGTGGGCAGTGCGCATGACCCGCAGTGCAATCTCGCCACGATTGGCGACCAGTATTTTATGCATGCTTTATGGTACTTTTATTGAAGAAAGAATGCACGAAGCTAAGAAAAATGACTTGTATTGACGTTGTTGCACACTTTATGTAAAAACGGTTCATTTTTTATATTTTCTTTCCTTTATGAAAAGGTTAATAAATACGACAACGTCAGATACTGAAATATTCAG
>JBEBVQ010000218.1:0-4444 GCA_040392625.1 Taibaiella soli
CGGGTTAAAACTATATGGGCTGTCGTTTAAGGCTTTTGTTATTTTTGCAGCCTTTTACAACAGTTATTTAACGCGCATATGTTCGCTATGGGCGGAAAAAAAATGGACCTTACCGTTTTTGAGCAGATTGTCCTGCAGCAAAAACAGACCGGTATAGCTGCTCCTGCATTAAAAGATGTGGTGCGCAGCTATGAATTTCTCAGGTCTTTCTCAAACGATAAACTGATTTACGGCATCAATACGGGCTTTGGGCCGATGGCACAATACCGTATTGCGGACGAGGATTGCCGGCAGCTGCAGTACCACCTGATCCGGAGCCACAGTTCCGGGATGGGGCAATTGCTTCAGCCCCTCCATATCCGGGCCCTGATGCTGTCCAGGCTCAATACCCTGCTGCTCGGCTATTCGGGCGTGCACCCCGAAACGGTACAGCTGATTGCAGACCTGATCAACCACGAAGCCTACCCATGCGTATATGCGCATGGCGGTGTAGGTGCGAGCGGTGACCTGGTGCAACTGGCGCATCTTGCTCTGGGACTGATCGGGGAAGGAGATTTCTGGTACGGCGGAAAGATTGTTAAGGCACAGGCGGTCTATAAAAAGCTGGGAATGAAGCCTCTGCAGATCCATATCCGCGAAGGGCTCTCGATCCTGAACGGCACCTCGGCCATGACGGGCATCGGGGGGATCAATGTTGTTATGAGCCATCGCCTGGTCATCTGGTCGCTGCTGCTTTCGCTGATGATCAACGAAATGATGGAAGCGTACGACGATCATTTTTCCGTTGAGCTCAACCAGGTGAAGCAGCATCGCGGGCAACGGCAGATAGCCGCGTGGATGCGTACGTTCGGCAACCGGAGCAAATTGCTGAGAAAGCGTCATGAACACCTCTATGATAAGAAAGTGACAGATGATGTGCTGACCGATAAAGTACAGGAATATTATTCGCTGCGCTGTGTGCCGCAGATCCTCGGCCCGGTATATGATACGGTGCTGAATGCAGAGGGCGTGGTGATGGATGAGATCAATTCGGTCAATGATAACCCGGTCATCGACCGGAAGAACAGGAATGTATTCCACGGCGGGAACTTCCACGGAGATTATATCGCGCTGGAGATGGACAAGCTCAAGATCGCGGTAACCAAACTCTCGATGCTGAGCGAACGGCAGCTCAACTTTATCCTGAATCCCGCGCTCAACCAGAAACTGCCGGCCTTTGCCAATGCAGGAAAGCTGGGATTGAATTTCGGCATCCAGGGCATGCAGTACCCGGCAACATCCACCGTTGCGGAAAACCAGGCGCTGAGCAATCCGATGTATATCCACAGTATTCCCAACAATAACGATAACCAGGATATTGTGAGCATGGGCTGCAACGCCGCACTGATGTGCAACCGGGTGATTGAGAATACCTATGAGGTGCTTGCCGTCGAAGCGGCGGCGCTGACCCAGGCAATCGATATACTCGGCGTACAGGCTAAGCTGTCTCCGGCTACCAAATGGCTGTATCATGGCGTACGCAGCTGTTTTCCCTTTTTTAAGGAAGACTTTTCCCCGTCGAAGGAGCTGACACAGGTGAAGCAATGGCTGATGAATAATGATGTGGTCGCACAATTCAAAAAGCAACTTACAGAACTCGAAAACGAATAAAGGAATTACCCCCATGCAATTATACGCGCTTATCACCGGCGGTTCCCGCGGCATCGGACGCGCCGTTTGTATCAGACTGGCAAGTGCCGGATATCATATCCTGATCAATTACAAAGGCAATAAAGAAGCCGCCACGGAAACGGCGGAACAGGTGCGCGCCCTCGGCGTAGAGGCAGAACTGCTGCCGTTTGATGTGGCCGATCGTGAAGAAACAAGACAGGCCATTGCCGGCTGGCAGGAAAGCAATAAAGATAAAATAATCGAGGTCCTCGTCAACAATGCAGGCATCCGGCAGGATACGCTGCTCATGTCCATGACGGACGAACAATGGGACTCCGTGCTGGATACCAGCCTCCAGGGCATGTATCATGTTACCAAACAGGTGCTTACGCCGATGCTGATGCACCGTTACGGAAGGATCATCAACATGGTTTCGCTCAGCGGCATCAAGGGCATGCCCGGACAGGTGAATTATTCCGCCGCCAAAGGGGGCATGATCGGAGCGACCAAGGCGCTGGCCCAGGAGATTGCCAAACGGAACATTACCGTGAACGCGGTGGCGCCGGGATTTGTGAAAACGGATATGACGGAGGAACTTAACGAAAAAGATCTGGCAAAGATGATCCCGATGCAGCGCTTCGGAAACGCGGAGGAAGTCGCGGATCTGGTCGGTTTCCTGGTATCCCGCCAGGCTTCCTATATTACAGGACAGGTGATTTCCATCAATGGAGGATTATATACCTAACATGACTCCCGGCCTTTGTGCTTTTTTTCTGATCCGGTTTCTTAATCTCATAAATGGCTTTTCAATAACCAGATGGAGTAGGAATGCACCAAGGGTGCAGGTCAGGATGCAGGTTAGAAACAGCAGATTACTATCTATCCCAAATGGAGCCAGGAGCTCATGCGTCATGTGATAGATCCCTTTATGGGTCAGGTACATCGCGTAGGAAAGTGTTGCGACAAAAGTGGTTAGTTTTGAGTTCCATCTGTAGAGAAAAGCCGTCGGACTTATTGCTCCGATCACTATCATCCCATATCCGAGTGCAACTAACGGAAAGCCCCAGACGGATGCATGGTACGATTGCTTATCACTACACAGAAAATAGGCTCCGGTCAGCATGAGCAGACCTGCAGCGATAAACAGGTTGCCATATTTTGATATCCTGTTCCAGAAGGCCGGTAAGAACTGGTATATGCCGGCAATAGCAACGCCGGCCAGCAGCCCGTCCAGGCGCGTGTAGGTGGGGTAGTAAATATATTTAAACCAGTACATCCGGCTATTCACGTCTCCGGCCAACGGAAGATAAAACTTATCATAGCAGTACATTCTGATTACAAAACCGGATAGAAATAAGGCGATCAGCAGCCAGTAGGATTTCTTAAAGTATTTGGAGGGTTGCAGTAAAATCAACAGCCCCGGCAGCAGAAAATAAAAATGTTCTTCCACACAAAGCGACCAGGCATGGGAAAATGTTCCGAAATCTTTCTGGTTCAGTCCAAGATTTTGCGTGAATGTCAGGAACTTCCAGACGGGCGGCAGGGCTTCCTTTTCATGGAAAAAGGGGAAGCAATAATAAATCCCGAGGACC
This sequence comes from Taibaiella soli, assembly GCA_040392625.1. Taxonomy (GTDB): domain Bacteria; phylum Bacteroidota; class Bacteroidia; order Chitinophagales; family Chitinophagaceae; genus JBEBVQ01. The sequence continues at coordinate 3,243 of JBEBVQ010000218.1, forward strand.
ACCCAGAATGCCGGCAGGATTCTTAAAAACCGCTTCAGAAAGAACGTCTTAAACGAAATCTTTTGCCCGTTCCTGATTTGGAAAAAAAGCTGTGAAGCAATCAAAAAACCGCTCAAGACAAAGAACAGATCGACGCCGGTCCAGCCAAATTTTGCCAGACCGGTCAACCATACGGGTTGTCCTCCGCTAAGAACCTGGTAATGGTACAGAAAAACCAACAGGATCGCCAATGCCCGTAAATGGTCAAGTCCGTATAATTTCTCGTGGGGGTTTGCAGCTGTTCCCACGATCATTGTTTGTTGCAGTTCATTCTTTTATCCCTGCCTGCCGAAGAAAGCACCAATGCAGCGCCTTTTGCTTCGCTCCGGCTGAATACCGCTTTTTTCATGCTTTTGAATTGTTGGTTTTATTCTGTTGTAAATTAAACAAATGTTTCCGGGCTCCAACAAAAGCGGCGTGACATTATGAAAATGTCACGCCGCCGGTATGTATATTCAAGCAATGATCTTAGCGCTTCGTCTTTGGTTTGTTTACCCGTTCTGCCTGGGACTTTTGCATTTCCTCCATGCGCTGCTGCCATTTGGAAGGCGTTACCGGCTTGGTCTTGTTCTCCTGGATCTGGGCGTGGATCTTGTCTTCGTTGATGATGAACTTCTGGATGACAAACTGCTGGATGATGCTGAGAATATTACTGAAGAAGTAGTAAAAGGTCAGCGCCGCCGCCATTTTATTAAAGACGCCCATCAGGATGACGGGGAAGATGAACGGCAGGTACTTCATCATCGGGTTGTTGGGATCCTGCGGCGTCATATTCCGGTTGTACAGCGCAAGAAACATACTCGAGGCGGTCATCAGCAGGGTGAACAGGCTGATATGGTCGCCGAAGAACGGGATCTCGGGAATGCGCGCGATGCTGTCGTAGGTGGACAGGTCGGTCGCCCAGAGGAATGATTTCTGCCTGAGCTCGATGCTTGAAGGGAAGAAATAATACATCGCGAAGAGGATCGGCAACTGCAATAGGGTAGGAATACAGCCACCCAGCGGGTTTACCCCGGCCGTGCGGTACAGCTTCATCTGCTCCATGCCGAAACGCTGCTGGTCATCGCCGTGCTTCGCGCGCAACGCATCTATCTCAGGCTTTAATACCCGCATCTTCGCGGAGGAGAGGTAGCTTTTATAGGTGAAGAAGGAAAGCAGCAGCC
>JBEBVQ010000219.1:0-4439 GCA_040392625.1 Taibaiella soli
TGAATTTAAACACGCCCTTAACACAGTTTTATAACCGTATGTAACAGGCAATGCCTGTTTTTTGTATTTTTGCCGCTTCCTATGCGTATGCGTATTATTCAAACGATCATTCCGGCGCTTTTGCTGCTGCTGACAGCTTCATGCAGCAAGTACGAAAAAGTGTTGAAAAGCTCTGATGTCAACTACAAGCTGACAAAGGCCAATGAGTATTACGAAAAGAAGGAGTATCATAAATCCAGCCAGATCTATCAGGGCATTCTGCCGATGGTAAAGGGCACGCGCAATTTTGAGCCGATGTATTACCGCTACGCATGGTCTTATTACCACATGAAGGATTACCTGAGCGCGTCTTATCATTTCAAGAATTTTGTAGATTTCTTCCCTACCAGCAAAGATGCAGAAGAATGTCAGTTCATGCATGCGGTGAGCCTCTATAAGATGTCGCCGAAATATTCCCTGGAGCAAACCAATACCATAAAAGCGGTGGAGGCGATGCAGGCATATATCAATATGAATCCCGATTCCAAGCGTCTTCCCGAAGCTAATAATTATATAGACGAAGCCCGGAAGAAGCTGGAAAAGAAAGAAGCCGCAGCAGCCCAATTGTATTATAATATTGGCCAATATAAGGCGGCGGGTGTGGCCTACAAATCCGTATTGCGAAATTATCCCGAATCCCCTTCTGTAGATTACTATCAGTATATGACTTTCAAGTCGTTATACTATTATGCCCGCCAAAGTGTGGAGGATAAGCAGGAGGAGCGCTATGCCAACGCGATCAGCGCCTATAACGATTTTAAAGAGGAATATCCAAATTCTCAGTATCTTCGCGACGCCGGAACGTATTATACCCGTGCAGACAACAGCATAAAAAAGCTACGTAAATGAGTACTAAAAAAGCATTGGCTTCAGTGAATCCCCTTGTGGAAACCAGGGATGTAATAGAGATGAAGGATAAAACAGGTAACCTGTATGAGTCCATCGCCGTGATCGCCAAACGAGCCAACCAGATTGCCGTAACGATCAAGGAAGAGCTGCACAAAAAGCTCGACGAATTCAGCAGTCATACCGACAGCCTGGAAGAAGTGCATGAAAATAAGGAGCAGATCGAGATCTCCCGTATATATGAGCGCATGGCCAACCCGGCGCTGCAGGCTACAAATGAGTTTTTCGAAGACAAGATTTACTATCGTAAGAAATAAGATTGATTAGCTGATGTGCAAATGAGCTAATTAGCTCATTTGCTAATTAAGTAAAAGAGCTGCTCCGGTAGCTCTTTCAGTTTTTATAGTATCGTATATATCCAAGATGCCGTCCACTTACAACCATTTGTTTTTTGATCTGGATCACACATTATGGGATTTCGACCGTAATTCGGAGCTGACGCTCAGGCAGCTTTATGATGAATACCGGCTTTCTGACCGTGGGATAGAGGATTTCGAAACTTTCTATCAGGTATATAGCGCTCATAACGACAGGCTGTGGGAGCGCTTCCGCAACGGTTATATCCGCCGGGATGATCTCAGGTGGAAGCGGCTCTGGTACACGTTCCTTGATTTTAAACTGGCAGATACGGCATTGGCACATGAGATGAGCGCAGCCTATCTTGAGATATTACCTACCCAATCGCTGCTCATGCCTTATGCCAAAGAGCTGCTGGAGCACTGCTACGGGCGGTACCGGATGCACCTGATCACAAACGGCTTTGAAAAAACGCAATGGCAGAAGCTGCAGTATTCCGGGATATCGGCATATTTTGAAGAGATGATCACCAGCGAGCGGAGCAACAGCCTGAAGCCGCACCGGGAAATATTCGATTATGCGCTGAAAGCCACCGGCGCGGGGAGGGAAGACAGTATTATGATCGGGGATGCGCTGGATGTTGATGTGCTGGGTGCGTCTAATGCCGGCTGGGATCAGGTGTATTTCAATCCCGCCAGAAAAGAGCATCAGCGCCGCCCGACGTATGAAGTGCACAGCCTGGATGTACTGATGGAGGTGTTTTGATGTGAGAAATTAATGTGACGAATGTGATAAATGTGTTTGATGTGTTAAATTTGATGACACATTTATCACATCAACACATTCGTCACATTATTTATTTCACTACAATTTCTTGCACCACATGCTCTCCGAAATGTTCATTGATCTGTTTGATCAGTTGCTCTTTGCCGAACGTCAGCTCCTGCTTCAGCGCGGGGACTTCCGTATAGATAGTAAGGGTGTAATTACGCAGGTACAAATTCCGCGTGTAGCGGGCAATGGTTTTCCCCACGATCTCTTCCCAGTCGTCGCGCAGCCGCACTTCATGGGCTTTCGGCTTCCAGCCGGACTTCTCGAATAATAAATTGATCGCTTCACCGATACTGTAGGAGCCCATAATTAATTTTCAGCTTACTCAATATACAAAATTACTTTTTTCCCCAGACCTTCTTCAAAGATCCGGAATAACCCCGATACCTGGATATCTGTTTTTCCGTTTTCGACGCGAGAGATATATGTTTTCTTAGTGCCGATCCGGTTGGCCAGCGCTTCCTGGGTCATGCCGGCTGTTTTCCGGGTTTCGCGGAGCAGTTCGCCGATCAGGTGCAACTGCGCTTTCTTCTCGAAATCCCTCCGCTCCGGGCTGCCTGCCTTGTAACGGAGATCCAGGAGGTCTTCAAATGTTTTCATGTCCCAAAAGTAATGGATTATGAGTGATGAATTATGAATTATGAATGTTGAATTATGAATTCACTCATCATTCATCATTCATCATTCATCATTCATAACTCCCCGCATTTCCTGTTATATTTGTCTTCCCAAACGAAACATACCGTCATGGATTTAGCATTTAATAAGAATGAAGATGCCATGTGCATGGCCGTAAGCCAGATGAGGCAACGGCATGCGCAGGTGGCGCTGGGTGGAGGAAAGAAAGCCATTGAAAAAAATCGCGCAAGAGGGAAGATGACGCCGCGTGAACGGGTGGCATACCTGATAGATAAAGGCACTGAATTTGTTGAGATCGGCTCATTTGCCGGCTGGGAAATGTACCAGGAGCACGGCGGTTGCCCGGCGGGCGGTACCGTTGGCGGTATCGGCTATGTGGCGGGACGTCAGTGTGTGATCATCGCTAATGATAATACCGTAAAAGCAGGGGCCTGGTTCCCGATCTCCGGCAAAAAAAATCTCCGCCTGCAGGAGATCGCTATGGAGAACCGGTTGCCGGTGGTCTATATTGTGGACAGTGCAGGCGTTTATCTGCCGATGCAGGATGAAATATTTCCGGACAAGGAACACTTCGGGCGGATCTTCCGCAACAACGCAGTGATGAGCGCGATGGGCATCACCCAGATCGCGGCAGTGATGGGCTCCTGTGTTGCCGGTGGCGCCTACCTCCCGATCATGAGTGACGAAACGTTGATGGTAGAAGGGAACGGCTCTATATTCCTTGCAGGTCCCTATCTTGTAAAGGCGGCTATCGGCGAAGATGCAGACATCCAGACGCTGGGCGGCGCCAAAACCCATACCGAGATCAGTGGTATTGCCGATTACAAATTTGATACAGAACAGGAATGCCTCGATCAGGTAAAGCGTATTATACAAAAGTTAGGCGAACAGCCCCGGGCCGGTTTCGACCGTGCAAAGCCCGCGGAGCCGCTGAAAGAAGTGCGCGAAATATACGGCCTGGTCTCTGTTGACAATAACAAGTCGTATGATGTGCTGGATGTGATATCCTGTCTGGTGGACAACAGCGAATTTGACCAGTTTAAAAAAGACTACGGCAAAACGATCGTCTGCGGCTATGCACGTATCGACGGCTGGGCGGTGGGCATCGTGGCCAACCAGCGGAAGATCGTGAAGAGCGGCAAGGGTGAGATGCAGATGGGCGGCGTTATCTATAACGACAGTGCGGACAAGGCCGCACGCTTTATCCAGAACTGTAACCAGAAGAAAATACCGCTTGTATTCCTGCAGGACGTTACCGGCTTCATGGTCGGCAGCCGCTCCGAACATGCCGGCATCATCAAGGACGGCGCCAAGCTGGTGAATGCCGTTGCCAATTCTGTGGTACCCAAAGTGACGATCATAACCGGTAATTCTTACGGCGCCGGTAATTATGCCATGTGCGGCAAGGCTTATGACCCGCGGTTTATTTATGCCTGGCCGAACGCGAAGATCGCGGTGATGGGCGGTGAGCAGGCGGCCAAAACATTATTGCAGATACAGGTGGCTTCGCTGAAGGCAAAGGGCGAAACCATTGATCCGGAAAAGGAAAAAGAACTGCTCGACCAGATCACCGAACGGTATAATGCCCAGACCAGCGCCTATTATGCTGCTGCACGGCTGTGGGTGGATGAGATCATTGATCCGACCGATACCCGCCGCCTGATATCCGAAGCGATCAACGCTGCCAACCACGCACCGGTTGAAAAGGAATGGAAGAGCGGAGTCTT
>JBEBVQ010000220.1:0-4422 GCA_040392625.1 Taibaiella soli
ACAATACATGCCGGATACTTTTATCGTGCTGCTGCTGCTCTGGCTGGCGCTGGAAAAAGACATACTGACGACCCCCGGAAGGAAATTCCTGATCTTCTGGGGTATCGCAGGGATCATTGCGATTTGCGCATCCATGCCATCCGTCTTTGCATTGGCCGGGGTCGGTTTGTATTACACCTGGCAATGCATCAGGGCCGGACGAAAAGACAAGCTGTGGATACCCATAGTAATGGGCATAACGTGGCTGGCGGCCTTTGCCCTGTATTTCCGGCTGATACTCAGCCCGCAGATCGGATCGGATCATTTGCAGACATACCACCACGATTATTTCCTCTCACCCCACCTGTTCTCGGAAGAAGGATTTTGGCACAACTGGTACCGGATCAGGGAAATATTGAATAATGCGATCGGATACGGGGATTTCAATCTCAGAGCCGCGCTCGTGATGATGCTGATCGCCATTGTGGCGCTGCTGAGAAAAAACACCGCCGCACTGATCCTCTTTGTATCCCCGTTGATCCTCACCCTTATTGCTGCCGTACTGCACCAATTCTCGCTGATCATGCGCGTAAGCCTTTTCCTGCTGCCCCTGCTGGTCATATTATTTGGTATCGGCTTTGGCCGGGTATATGCCCTGCGCTTCTGGCCATTGCAGATACTACTGATCTTCGGCGGCATAAAAATGATCAAGGTCTTTAACAATTTCGACTGGTTCCATACTTATCATGGCTATCACGAAATAACGGAAGGGCTGGATTATATTGCTGCGCAAAATGCATCGGGCGCACAGATGTATGTGCATCATGCCAGTGTGCCTACCTACGTCTATTACACCCGCATACATCCTGAAAAAGAGCGCTACCAGATGCTCTCCGGCGCACATCTGCTGGAATGGAACACTGACTACGCTGCCATAGCAGACCAGGTGGCGGATACTGCTTATTTCCTGTACACCGGCGGCTTTCCCGAAGAAGAGCGGGCACATACCACACAGCAACTGGCGCAGCGCCTGGAGCAGGTAAATTATTTTGAAAAATACGTTTGCTATGTGTATAGTTATGCGCCCCGGAAGGCCGCTCCATAGCAAAAATCAGAAATCCCCCGTTCCTGTTTCCTGAATTATTACGTAGGTTTGAGGCTTAAATACTGATTTTATGCAAGCCTGGAACGATTATTTCAATCAAAACAAAGAACGTTTTTTAAATGAACTGCTGGAATTGCTGCGCATACCTTCTATCAGCGCCGACAGCAAGTATAAAGGCGATGTGGCCCGCTGCGCGGAAGCCGTAAAGGAGAATCTGCTGCAGGCCGGATGCGACCATGCCGAAATTTGCCCAACCGATGGACACCCGATCGTATATGGAGAGAAGATCATCGACCCCTCATTGCCTACCGTGCTGGTGTACGGGCACTATGATGTACAGCCCGCCGATCCGCTGGAGCTCTGGCACAGCGGTCCTTTTGAGCCGGTGATCAAAGATGGGAAGATCTACGCGCGGGGCGCGTGTGATGATAAAGGGCAGATGTTCATGCACGTGAAAGCCCTCGAAGTAATGGCAAAGACAGGCACGCTCGCCTGCAATGTAAAGCTGATGATCGAAGGCGAAGAAGAAGTAGGCTCTTCCAATCTCGGAAAATTTCTCGAAGACAATAAAGAAAAGCTGCAGGCCGACATCGTGCTCGTATCCGACACATCCATGATCAGCATGGAGCACCCCTCGCTGGAGACCGGCCTGCGCGGACTTGCCTATATGGAAGTGGAAGTGACCGGCCCCAACCGCGATCTGCACAGCGGCGTGTATGGCGGCGCCGTGGCCAACCCGATCAATGTACTCAGTAAAATGATCGCTTCGCTCCATGATGAAAACAACCATATTACCATCCCGGGCTTCTACGATCATGTGCAGGATCTGAGCGATGCGGAACGCAAAGCGCTGAACGAAGCGCCTTTCGACCTGGAAGAATATAAAAAGGATCTGGGTGTGAAAGATGTGTTGGGTGAAAAAGGATACACTACCCTGGAACGTACCGGCACCCGCCCGACACTTGATGTGAACGGTATCTGGGGCGGCTATACCGGTGAAGGCGCCAAAACGGTGCTTCCCTCAAAAGCTCATGCTAAAATATCCATGCGGCTCGTACCGGCCCAGAAGTCGGAGGCGATCGCAGCGCTGTTCAAAAAACATTTTGAAAGTATCGCGCCGGATTATGTGACCGTAAAAGTCACAACGCATCACGGAGGCGAACCCGTCGTTACACCAACCGACTCGATAGCCTACAAAGCAGCGGCCCGCGCCATCCGCGAAAGCTTCGGCAAAGACCCGATACCGACACGCGGCGGCGGCAGCATTCCCATCGTCGCGCTGTTTGAGAGCATTCTCGGTCTTAAAACGGTATTAATGGGCTTCGGGCTGGATAACGACAATATCCATTCACCGAATGAAAAATTCGATGTGGCCAACTATTACAAGGGCATCGAAACCATACCTTATTTCCACAAGTACTTTGCGGAGATGAGCAAGGCTAATTAGCTGATTGGCTAATCAGCTAATTAGCAACAGACAGATGGAAGACATGAACGACAGGATCATCATCGCAATAGACGGGTACTCATCATGCGGCAAAAGCACACTGGCGCGGCAACTCGCCGGTGTGCTCGGCTATAAATATATCGACAGCGGCGCCATGTACCGTGCTATTGCGCTGTACTTCATCCGGCAGAGCATCAATCCGGAAGACGGGCAGCAGGTGCTGGAAGCATTGGCCAATATCCAATTGTCGTTTGAAGTAAATCCCCAGACAGGTAGTTCCGAAATACACCTGAATGGCGAGAACGTAGCACACCAGATCCGCGAAATGGCTGTTGCCGGTAAGGTGAGCGAGGTGGCAGCCGTTGGTGAAGTGCGTGGATTTGCCGTGGCGCAGCAAAAAAGAATGGGACGGAACAAAGGACTTATCATGGACGGCAGGGACATCGGTACAGTTGTATTTCCCGATGCCGCGCTCAAAATATTCATGACGGCAGACCCGGAAGTGCGGGTGAAGCGCCGCTTTGAAGAACTCTACCGGGAAAATCCGCATATTTCTCTTGAAGAAGTAAAGCACAACCTGGAAATGCGGGATTATATAGACAGCAACCGTGAGGAAAGCCCGCTTCGCAAAGCAGATGACGCCATCGTGCTCGACAACAGCAACCTGACCAAAGAAGAACAACTGGAACTGGTGCTGGGCTGGGTGAAAGAACGGTCCGGCGCACAAATCCCTTCCTGAAACTATGCGTACCCTTATCACCAATATACACCAGATCTGCCAGACCGAAACCGGACCTGTGCTCAAATCCAGAGTCGCGGGCAGTGATATGTCTGTCTTGCCATTCATCGATAACGCCTGGCTGCTGACGGAAGGTGAGCGGATACACAGCTTCGGCAGCATGGACAGCTTGCCGGAAACACATGCCGATCATACTATTGATGCCGCCGGCCGCCTGGTATTACCTGCCTGGTGCGACAGCCATACCCATCTGGTATTTGCCGCTCCAAGAGAGCAGGAGTTTACCGACCGGATTAAGGGAATGAGTTATGAAGAAATCGCCGCCCGCGGCGGCGGCATCCTCAACTCCGCAAAGAAAATGGCCGGGGCCGATGAAAACGAACTGTACGAAGAAAGCCTTAAAAGGCTGCATGCCGTTATCGCACAGGGAACCGGCGCCATAGAGATCAAAAGCGGCTACGGACTGAACACAGCCGCCGAATTGAAAATGCTCCGGGTAATCAGGAAGCTGAAAGAAAACACTCCGATTCCGGTCAAAGCGTCTTTCCTCGCTGCCCATGCCTATCCGCCCGAATACAAAAATGACCATGACGGCTACCTGAAGCTGATCATTGAAGACATGCTGCCACGAGTTGCCGGTGAAGGGTTGGCGGACTATATGGATGTATTCTGTGAACAGGGATTCTTCAGCGTACCTGAAACAGAAAGATTGCTGGAAGCAGGCCTGAAGTACGGCCTGAAACCCAAGATACATGCCAACCAACTACATTATTCCGGTGGTGTGCAGGTGGGCGTGCAATATAATGCCATCAGCGTAGATCACCTGGAATCTGTGGGTGATGAAGAAATCGAAGTATTAAAAAACAGCAGCACCATTCCTACCCTCTTGCCCGGCGCAGCCTTCTTCCTCGGGATGCATTATCAGCCTGCCCGCAAAATGATCGATGCCGGTTTGCCGGTTTGCCTTGCTACCGATTACAATCCCGGCTCCTGTCCTTCAGGCAATGTACCGCTATTACTGACCATTGCATGCACACAATTGAAAATGACGCCGGAGGAAGCCATTCATGCCGTTACCATAAACGGGGCTGCCGCGCTGGAGCTTGCAGATACGGTTGGCAGTATTGCTCCGGGCAAAAAAGCAAATCTCAT
>JBEBVQ010000221.1:0-4376 GCA_040392625.1 Taibaiella soli
CGGCCATCGGCGGCAACCTGCCCACGGCGCCGGCCATGTGCGGTAATGTGGTGGTATGGAAACCCGCCAATACACAGGTGTATTCCGCCAGCGTGTTTATGGAAATACTGATCGAAGCGGGGCTTCCCGCAGGTGTCATCAACCTGGTATATCCTCCCGGCGCGGTTGTAGGGGATATCTGTTTTGAACCTCCGGATTTTGCAGGTGTACACTTTACAGGCTCTACAGGTGTCTTCCAGACCATGTGGAAGCATATCGGCGCCAATATTGCCAAATACCGCTCTTATCCGCGGATCGTAGGCGAAACCGGTGGCAAGGACTTTGTATTTGCCCACCCGTCTGCCAATATTGATGCGGTAGTGGCTGGCCTGGCCCGCGGCGCTTTTGAATATCAGGGACAGAAATGCTCGGCTGCATCCCGCGCATATCTCCCGTCGAATATTGAGGATGAGATCAAGGAAAAACTGGTCGCGGAAGTGAAAACCATGAAAATGGGGCCGGTGGACGATTTCTCCAATTTCGTGAATGCAGTGATCGATGAAAAATCTTTCAATAACCTGGCAAAATATATAGACGACGTACAGCAAAGCGGGGGCAAGGCAAAGATCATTTGCGGCGGCGGATACGATAAATCCAAAGGATGGTTTATCGAGCCGACGATCATCGAAGCAACCGACCCGAAGTACGTAACCATGTGTGAAGAATTGTTTGGCCCCGTGCTGACCATCCATGTGTACGATGCGGATAAATGGGAAGAAACTCTGACTGTTGTTGATCAGACGTCTCCGTATGCGCTTACCGGCGCCGTTTTCTCCACAGACCGTTATGCGATCGAGACAATGACCCGGAAGCTGGTGAACAGCGCGGGTAACTTCTATATCAACGACAAGCCGACAGGCGCAGTAGTGGGGCAGCAGCCGTTTGGCGGCGCCCGTGCCTCCGGTACCAATGACAAGGCCGGATCAGCGCTGAATCTGTACCGTTGGCTCAGCGCCCGCACGATCAAGGAAACCTATGTACCTGTCACCAATTACCGGTACCCCTTTCACCAATAGAATTGAGAATTGAAAGTTGAAATGGAAAAAGAATCGTTTCCCATTTCCCATTTTCAATTTTCAATTTTCAATTTTCAATTAACCTGCATGGAAATAAGTAAGAACTTTGACCACCGCGCGGCCGCAGCACAATGGTATGAACATTGGAACCGGGCGGGATATTTTCATTCGGAACCTGATGAACGCAAGCCGTACACCATCGTTATGCCGCCGCCCAATGTGACCGGTGTGCTGCATATGGGGCACGCGCTCAATAATACTGTACAGGATGTGCTCATCCGCCGGGCTAAAATGAGCGGCTATAACACTTGCTGGGTGCCGGGTACCGACCATGCTTCCATTGCCACGGAAGCAAAAGTGGTAGGAATGCTGCGCGAAAATGGTATTGATAAAAATACGCTGACGCGCGATGAGTTCCTCAGCCATGCCTGGGAGTGGAAAGAGAAATATGGCGGCATCATCCTGCAGCAGTTGCGTAAGCTGGGCTGCGCGCTCGACTGGCAGCGGACGGCTTTCACCATGGACAAGGAGTACTATGCGGCTGTTATCCGCGTATTCGTTGATCTGTATAATAAGGGACTGATCTACCGCGGTGTGAAAATGATCAACTGGGATCCTAAGGCTAAGACCGCACTCAGTGACGAGGAGGTCGTACATAAGCAGACCCAGTCAAAGCTCTGTTATGTCCGTTACCGGATAGAAGATGAGGCAGATGAATGGATCACCATTGCAACAGTGCGCCCGGAAACGATACTCGGAGATACTGCAGTTTGCGTACATCCGGAAGACCCGCGCTATGCGCACCTCAGAGGGAAACATTGCTTTGTGCCGCTGATCAACCGGCGCATCCCGATCATTTTTGATGAATACATTGACCGGGAATTTGGTACAGGGGCGCTGAAGGTGACACCGGCTCATGACATCAACGACTACAATCTGGGATTGAAGCATAGGCTGGCCGTGATCGATACCCTGAATGAAGACGGTACGCTCAGCGAAGCAGCGGGTATGTATGTGGGGGAAGACCGTTTTGCAGTCCGTAAGCAGATCGTCAAAGACCTCGAAACAGCCGGCTATCTCGTAAAAGAAGAGCCGTACAGCAACCAGGTCGGGTTTTCGGAAAGGACCGATGTGGTGATTGAGCCGCGACTAAGTATGCAGTGGTGGTGCAAAATGGAAGACCTTGCGCAACCTGCACTGGAAGCAGTGATGAATGATACAATCGGGTTTTACCCGCCGAAATTCAAAAACCTGTACCGCCACTGGATGGCAAATATCAAGGACTGGTGCGTTAGCCGCCAGCTTTGGTGGGGCCAGCGTATCCCCGCCTGGTACGATGATGAAGGGAATGTGTACGTTGCCGAAACGGAAGAAGGCGCGTATCAGCAATATAAAGAGAAAAATCCCGGCGCTTCCGGCAGCCTCCGCCAGGAGGAAGACGTGCTGGATACCTGGTTTAGCTCCTGGCTCTGGCCCATGCAGGTATTCGGCTGGAATGAATCGCCGGATAACCCGGATCTGAATTATTATTACCCCACGCAAACCCTTGTGACGGCTCCGGAGATCATCTTCTTCTGGGTGGCGCGGATGGTGATGGCAGGGTATGAGTTTAAAGGGGAGCGGCCTTTCGATCGTGTCTATTTCACCGGCATTGTACGGGATAAGCAGGGGCGGAAGATGAGTAAATCGCTCGGCAATTCTCCCGATCTGCTGCAACTGATCGATGATTATGGCGCCGATGCCGTGCGGTTGAGTGTATTGATCTCTTCGCCTGCGGGCAACGATGTATTGTTTGACGAAGCCGCGCTCGACCAGGGGCGGAACTTCTGCAATAAGATATGGAATGCGCTGAAACTGGTGAAAGGATGGGAAACGCGTATATCTGAAACAGAAGACGTGCAGACGCCCTTTGCTCTGGAGTGGATGGATGAAACGATTAATGCCGCTACGTTGCGGCTGAAAGATTGGGAAGGGGAGTTTAAGCTCAGCGAATCGCTGAAGCTGGTCTATTCCCTGATATGGGATGATTTCTGCTCCTGGTACCTCGAGTGGGTGAAGCCCACGCCGGACAGTGCAGTACCTAAACATGTCTATGACCAGACGGTTTCATTCTTCGAGCGACTGCTGCAGCTGCTGCATCCGTATATGCCGTTTATTACGGAGGAGGTGTATCATCTGCTGCGTACCCGTGCTACTCCGGAGGCAGACCTGATGACCTCCCTTATTCCTGAAATGGATTACCGTCATGATGGGGGCGTTGCAGCGACAGAAGCTGCGATCCTTTCAGAAGGCGCTTTTCTTCAGGAGGTGATCACGGCCATTCGTGATGCACGGATAAAGAACCAGCTTAAATCCAAAGATGAGATTTTCCTGCGGATAGATACTTCGCACCAGGGATTTTATGAAAATGTCGGAGCCATCCTGAAAAGGCAGGTTAATGCCGGTGAAATTACATTCACCGGTACGGCACAGCCGGGGCAGATCGCATTGGTGGTAAAGACGGATAAGATCTATATAGAAGCATCCGGCGGGGGCGTGGTGGATACCACGGCTCAGCGTGCAGAACTCGAAAAAGAGCTGAAATACCTTCATGGGTTCCTCGGCAGCGTGGAGAAGAAGCTTGGTAACGAACGTTTTGTGCAGAACGCCAAGCCTGAAGTCGTTGCGTCTGAAAGGAAAAAGCAGGCCGATGCGCAGTCGAGGATACAAGCGATTGAAGAAAGTCTCAGATTGCTGTAGTAAATTTACGGTGATGAAAAAAACAATCCTTTTATTACTGGCGGTAATCAGCCTGGTTGCTGTAGTGTATGAGCAATCTTCCGCACAGCAGGTGATCGCTACATTCGATAAAGATCCGCGAAAAGATTCTGTCAATAAAAAAGTCGTCACCTATCCCGTCCTGCTCGGGTCCTCGGATCTGTCGGGCGGCGTGATATCAAAGCAGTTGTTTGATTCCCTGCTGCATCAGGGATTGCGTCCGCAGGATCCCGAGGCCCGGGTTGCGGGTTTTTTATTCAATTATATGGAGCGGAATATTTATGAAGATTCCGTGGGCAACATCATACCCGTTACCGATCTGCTGATGGAATACTGCCCCGGCGACACGCTTACGACGGCTATTTCTTCTTCCATCTACTACCGTACCAAGAGGGGAGATACTGCTTATTTTGATGATATCCGGGTCGTCTGGCCGGATGGTAAGGAAGGCCGTGGCAAAGGCCTGAAATTTATCCTCCGGTAGAGACGCGATTTATCGCGTCTCCCCATATTTGCCGCGCTGATACGCTATAAATCGCGTCTCTACGGGTGAAATCTATTCAC
>JBEBVQ010000222.1:0-4328 GCA_040392625.1 Taibaiella soli
TTCAAACCTGAAACCTTCTGATCCGTAGTCAGATGCTCTATTCAGTTGAGCTACGAGGCCGTCCCTTCAACGGGAGTGCAAAGATAGGTGCTGCCGGTATATTTTGCAAACTCTTTTTCGCAAAAAAAACGATGAACCGGTATCCGATCAGCAAGGGAGATGGATACCGGTTCATCATCTTTACGATTAACGGCTCAATACCATTACTTCACCATTGACTGAAAAACAGCCTCATTCACCTGCACGGGATATTTAGCGCGCAACTGTGCATTCCATTCTTTTTCAAGATAGTCCTGATACTCCGCAACAGCGTATCCGCGTGCCTCATCAAGCGCTTTGGGTGCAGGTTCGTTATACACCTCTGTTGCTTTTACCACCACAAATGATCCGTCTTCTTTTTTAACAGGATCGGACAATTTGCCTTTTATAATCGCTTCGCGCGGTACATCGGTAAAACGGGAGAATTCATACCGTCCCACCTGTACCGAAACGGAACCCGGCTTACCCTGTGTATTCATTTGCTTCAGCAGGTCTTCATCAGATACAGCCTTTTTACCTTTAGCTTTCAGCAGTTTTACACCTGCATTCTTGGAGGCCTCATCCTTAAACCGGTACACAGAACCGGAGAAGCCGGGCTCCCACAGGTATTTCTGCTTGTTCTTTTCGTAAAATGCCTTTAGGCCAACCGTATCACGCGATGCCTTACCCCACACATTACGATCCATCAGCTCAAACAGCATGATCCCGTTACGGTATTCTTCCATCAGGTTGCGGAAATCAACATTTTCTTCCAGCAACTGCTGCTCCTGGAAATCATTCACAACTGTACGTACATACAGGCTGTACAGATCATGCGTCACGGCGCCCTTAGGCCCCATCAGGCGGCCGCGTGTGGTATTTTCCGCAAAGCTGATGAAATCATTTTGCAGATAATCTTTGCCTGCCAAGGTAAACAGGGGCTGGGACATATCTCTGAAATCCTCCGACTTAAATGTATTGGCAGCCGCTCCGGTATCGGGGATCTTCGAAAGACGCGCTACTACAGCGTCATAAGCCGGCGTATATTCTTTAAAGCCGTTCTTCTGCTTTACTTTCTCCAGGTAGCTGTCGCGCGCCATCTGGGCGCGTGAATCGTTCTCCACACGGCGCTTCAGCGTGGGCAATATGCTATCGTAGGGCTGCAATGGTATCTTACGTACCAGCTTGATGATGTGAAATCCGTAATCCGTCTGTACCGGCTCTGAAATATCGCCGGGCTTTTTCAGGGCGAATGCGGCGTCTTCGAATGCCGGTGTCATGCGCCCCACACCGAAAGGCTTCATCAGGCCGCCGTCATTCACGGTAAACCGGTCGTCAGAATATTTCTTCGCCAGATCTCCGAAATCTTCACCTTTTTTCAGTGCCGTCTGAATAGTATCTATACGCTTCCGCGCTTCTGCTATTCCGGCTTCTCCTTTTGATTTAGGCGTATTTACCAGTATCTGGGCCACCTCGATCTCACCGCGGGCCGGGCGGCGATCAAGCACCTTTACGATATGGTATCCGAACTGGGTACGGAAAGGTGCAGATATTTTACCGGTTGCTGTATGGTAAGCGGCATTCTCAAACGGATAAACCGTTTGCAGCGCCGTGATATAACCGATGTCACCGCCATTCGCTTTAGATCCCGGATCTTCGGAATATAGTTTGGCCAGCGCAGCAAAATCGGCCTTGCCTTTTGCAGCAGCCTTGTAGATGCTGTCGATCTTCTTATATACCGCAAGCGTATCCGCAGGCAGCATGGTATTGGGCGCTTTCAGCAGGATATGCGCTACCCTTACCTCTTCTTTCATCCGGTCATACGCTTCTTTATGCAGCGCTTTAACCACATCTTCATCAGCCAGATAATTCTTGGCCAGTTGGCGGCGATAGTTGTCCAGCTCCTGCTGTATGGCCACGATCGTGTCCATATGTATCAGCTCCGCTTCGTTCACTTTCATCCGGAACAGCGAATAAAGCTCAAGGTATTCGCGGAGCGCCGGCTCCGAAAGATCGGGGGCTTTGTTCAGACTGTTTTTCTGGTACACCCTCAGGAACTCTTCTTTATCCACCGGGTTATTGCCATACGTAAAAAGTGTTTGTGCCGTACCGGGCGTGATCAGCGCTCCCGATACAAGACAGGTTAAAAGCAGCTTTCGCATTTGTATGTGATTTTTATATTTATTTAATTATTTATTGTCTGATTTTTCCTTTTTCTCGAGCATTTCGATCACGCTCATGATGTTCGAGTGATCCAGCCGCTTACCACGGATGATCTTGTTATGATCGAGCAGGTACAGGACCGGCGTGCTATATACATCGTATTTAGAGCGGTAGTCGGATTTATGCTCCGGATCATAGACATGGATCCAGTCATCTATCCCATTCTCTTTGATAAATTCCTGCCATTTCTCTACCGGCCCTTCAGTGCGCACCGCAAAGACTTTCACACCTTTGTCCTTGAGCACCGCCTTGTACAGGGAATCTATTTTCGGGGCCTCCTTAGTGCAGTGCCCGCAGGTGGGATCCCAGAAAAACAACAAGGTATATTTTGCCTGCACGCTGCTCAGCGCCACTTTTTCGCCGGTACCATATTTTTCCATAATGATCTCCGGCGCCAGGTTACCAATGATATTCGGGGCGATCTTCGAGATCCGTTCACGATAGCGCTCTACCCCTTCATGATCCAGCCAATAGGCATCGCCCCGCAGGATGTATTGCTCCACGAAATAGACAAACGCCTGGTCCATACCCATTATCTTGCTGCTTTCCGTATTGCGGGCAAGCCACCACAGGGTGTATTTGAACAGCTCCTTCCGGCCGCGTGTTTTTGCCAGCAGGGAATCGCCTTCGCGGGTTATGCTATCGGGTACCGGCACCACAATTTTATTAAAATATTCATCCAGCTTACCATCGTAGATCGGCGTATGGATCAGGCGGTCATCCGTGAAATCAAAGCCGTCCCAGTAATGGGCCTTATAGTATTTGTAGGCAAATGAAGAATCCACTTTCCCATCGGGCAGGTAATGCGTCCCTTCGGGAATCTGCGGCACTTCCAGCGCCCGGAAGATATTCGCCAGCAAGGTTTTGGGATATTTCCCGGCATAATCCTTACGGTAAGCGATCAACGCTTTGCCATGAGTTGTTATCTCCTCGCGTATCTGCGCAGAATCCGCTGCTGTCTTTGCATTTTCGAGCGATTGCTGCAATGCCTGCTGTCGAGCGCCGAACTCCCGGAGGAATTTTACATAAGCCTGAAAACGCTCATTCTCCGGCGAGCCTTTGAATTTTACACTCTCCGGCAGGTTTTGCGTAGAAGCAGTGATGCTCATCTCATCACCATCATTGAGCAGGAATTCAAAATAGGTCTGCTTGTCCGAAAGCAGCAGCATATAGATCCCGCCCAATGTCTCCTCTTTGCTCTCCAGGATTGCCACCCCCTTGCTGTCGAACCGGGCGGAATCCGTCTTGTAAATTGTTGGTAACGGCTTACCGTAATAATGAGCCAGGTAAACCATCGTATCTTTGAGCTCCGTAAATTTAACCTGGATGCGGTAACCGCTACGCGCGTGCGTGGCCGGTATCGCAACAACCAGCAGGATGAGAACCAGTAATGTAATCCGTTTCATAACGTTTGTTAATACAGTCTAATTTAGCGTGATCAAAAAAATCTTTGCGGCGTTCTGCCCATCTGTTAAAAACTCAAAAATAAGTTTCCAAACCCCTATCGGGGTAGAACCGGAGTGTAAATTTGCATTTTATTAACTACATAACCAGATATTTTGTCGAGAAAGAAAAAGCAACCGGCCTATCATATAACGATCGAATCATATGCCGCAGAGGGTAAAAGTATTGCAAAGCTGGAAGACGGCAAGGTATTATTTGTCGAAAATGTAATTCCCGGAGATGTCATTGACGCCCGGATCACAAAAGAAAAAAACAGCTTCGCCGAAGGGAAAATGACGCGCCTGATCAGTCCTTCGCCCTTACGGATCGATCCGTTCTGTGATCATTTCGGTATTTGCGGCGGCTGCAAATGGCAAATGCTGCCTTATCAGCAGCAGCTCATCTATAAACAGCAGCAAGTAAAGGATCAACTGGAACGGATCGGCCATATCAGTCTGCCGTCTATGCTGCCGATCAGCGGCAGCGGGGAGGAGCGCTATTACCGCAACAAGCTGGAATTTACGTTCAGCAGCCGGCGATATCATACTTATGAAGAGATCGCCGCTGCAGCCGGTGCGCCGCTGCCCGCGGAGCCGGCCCTCGGTTTTCACGCCCCGGGACTGTTCGACAAGGTAGTGCCCATA
>JBEBVQ010000223.1:0-4286 GCA_040392625.1 Taibaiella soli
TAGCACAGAAGAAAGACCGCAGCAACTCATATACAGCCCGGACACCGGTCGCATACGTTACATGGTAAACACAGCCGCAAGCCTTATCGACGAAATGCCGGACAGTGCGCTGGCATTGCTGACCAGGGCTTTGGAAGAAAGCCGGTTAGCCGGTCATAATTATGGAACAGGGATTTCGTGGCTGGGCCTCGGGCATGTATATCTGAGAAAGGCTATGTACCGGGAGAGCATTCATGCCTACAGGCAAGCGCTTCAAATCAGCAATAGGGAGCCCCGGCTTGAAACCAGGAGAGCCGGCATATACAACAATATGGCAGTACAGCACATGTACCTGGGTGAGTTATATAAAAGTATGATCTGCCTGGCACAGGCAGCTTTATCAATTGAGCGGGGTCATACCCGGATCTCCATGAGCAATATTTACAACAACATCCCGATCATACTCCGTCATGTTTATCCTTCAGACACCCAGGAGCATGAACAAACCCTCCACTACCTGGATCTTGCAGAAACAATAGCACGGGCTGAAATGAATTATGCCGGGCTGGGGTCTAACCTGATCAGCAAAGGGATCTATTACGGCAAGCAAAAAGAATGGGATGAAAGTGAGCAGGCTTTCAGGGAAGCGTTACATATTGCCCGGCAATACCGGTTGGTCAATACGGAAGCGAGCGCGCTCAATAATCTGGCCACATTATACATGCAGCGGTACAGCGACAGTGCACAGCAAGCGCTTGCCTTCCTGCACAAAGCCCGGTTGCTGGGCAACAAGGTGTACCGGCATCACCGGATAAAAACCCTTCATATCCTGGGTCAGACATATTATGCCATAGGGGATTATAAAACTTCGGAACCTTATCTCCTGCAGGCGCTGAAAGAAGCGGAGACCGGGTCTTACTCCACCGAAATACCCAATATCAGCAAAACGCTGTCGGAGTTGTACACCAAAACAAAAAAATATGATGCGGCACTGGAATATTACCGGCGGCATGTTGAGGCACAGGAAAGCATTGCCGGAAAGGAAATAGCCAACAATATCCATTTACTGGAAACCCGTTACCGTACTGCAGAAAAAGACAAGCAAATACTTCAGAAAGAATATAAGATCACTCTGCAGGCACATAAAATAAAAGAAAAAAACACCTGGATCATCAGCATTACAGCAGGCGCACTGCTGCTGGCAGGCCTGCTCGCAGTGGCATACCGCAGCAATAAACAGCAGCGGCGTCTCCAGGCGCATAAGATACGGAACCTGCAGCAGGAGCAGGAGATCATCCGCTTAAAGGCAATCATGGATGGCGAAGAAAAAGAACGTACCCGGATCGCCCGCGAGCTGCACGACGGTATCGTAGGCCAACTATCGGCCACACGATTGAGTTTCGGGGCGATACAAAATACCCACGGGCTAAAACAGATGTCTGATTTCGGTGATGCACTCAAACAACTGGACGAAGCAACACAGGATCTACGCCAAACAGCACATAACCTGATGCCGGAAATTTTATTGCAGGCCGGCCTGATCGAATCCATTGATATATACTGTCATAAAATGAGCAAGGGCGCTCCGCCGGTGATCCGGTTCCACACATCAGGCACCCTCCCTTTCCTGGATCAGAACTTCCAGCTTACACTTTATCGCATCACCCAGGAACTGGTACAGAATGCAGTAAAACACGCCCATGCCAATCAGGTATTGGTACAGCTCGATTACCAGGATCAGCTATTGGGGCTGACTGTAGAAGATGACGGTCGCGGATTTGATCAGGCAGAGGTGAATGAGCACAATGGAATGGGATTATCCAACCTGAAGAGCCGGGTAGCTTCGCTGAACGGAAGCTGCACGGTAACATCTGCAACAGACGAAGGGACGACTGTCTATATCGAATTCGAAATACCACTTCATTCAGATCCACATGGCCCTGCATAATGGAAGACAATACGACAATTTCCTGCTTTTGTTTGTTGCATTTTTTGTACCTTGATCAGTAATATCACCGGTACATGCCGATCAGAATAGCCATTACAGACGATCATCCATTAGTCATCATCGGGCTGACGCAAGTGCTGAGTCAGCATGCCCACATAGCAGTTGAGGGCAAGTACCATTCCGGCGCCGCACTGCTTGCCGGCCTGGAGCAAACGCTGCCGGATGTCTTATTACTCGATATCCAGCTACCTGACATGCAGGGAAATGAGCTGGCGCGGATCATCTCCAGGAAATATCCCTCCGTGCGGATACTCGCGCTCACCAGTCTCGATAATACTTTCCATGCAAAAGATATGCTGCAGCAGGGATGCCTCGGCTATTTGCTGAAAAACACAGATCCGCAGATACTGGTACAGGCGATTGAAAAAGTATATCAGGGCGAACAGTTCATTGAAGCTTCCCTGAAAGAGGAACTGCTGCTTAGTCTCTCACGCGCTAAAAAACAGGCGGCAGGCGTAATGCCACAGCTTACACGCCGCGAAAAAGAGATCCTGCAACTGGTGGTTGCGGAACTTACTAACCAGGAAATCGCGGAGAAGCTGTTTCTCAGCGAACGCACTGTAAAAAATCACCGGATGAGCCTGCTTCATAAATTGAACGTCAAAAACAGCGTCGGGCTGGCACGGGTGGCGCTGGAGTTGGGGCTCGCATAGAGAATTGAAAATTGAAAATGGCATTCATTTTCAATTTTCCATTCTCCATTTTCAATTTAATTGTCCCGTACCTTTGTAGCTATGAATTTCACACTGGAGCTGGTAGAAGAACGGGTAAGGCCCCACCAGGTTACGGCATTGCACCTGATCGCCGCGCTGATGCTTATCGGCGCTGGGGGGCTGTGCTTCCTGATCAGAAGCTATGCGCCATCCTTACCTGTTTCCGGCGCCGCAGTGTTTGCCACCGGTGCATCCTGCATCCTTTCCGGGCTTGTGCTGCTGGGCATTATTATCTTCCGGAACCGGTGGCTGCTCAACCCACATATCAACCATATATTCCGTATCATAGAACTCATTATGCTCTCGGGCACAGCTGCATTCTTCACGATGTTCCAATGGTGGATCCCCGCCGCCATGTCGGGTATCGTCAGTGTTACACTGATTTTTTCCCTTTTCTGGGAACGGGGCAAAAACCGCCGGCAGCATATCAGGCTAACCGAGCATGGTATCCGCCTCCCCATGACATCCCGCAGAAAGCAGTTATCCTGGTCTGAAGTGGATCGGGTTATCTTCCGTTTCGGCGTGCTTACCATTGACTGCCACGACAATCATCTGATGCAATGGAATGTGCAGCCGGCAGACTTCGATCAGCAGGACTTTGAAGCATGGTGTATCACACAGATTGAAACGGGGAAAGCCAACAGGATCAAAAGCAACTGGTAACGCCTGCTCCATATATCTTCGACTTACACCAAAAGTTGCAACCAGAGATCGCTACGGTTTAGACCCTCCTTCCTGCTTCTGGATTTCCTCCACCTGCTTGATAAACTGCGATATATGCTCTTGGGCGTACGGGCCATACGCATCGATCAATGTGCCTTTCACATTGCCGGATGTCTCGATCAGGTATAAGATACTATTGTCGGCTGGATCCGACTCTCCTTCAAACCGGTAGAAATTAACGATCTGTACCTGATCCGGCGCGTAGCTTTCCGTACCCGACTCCATATGCAATCTCCCATCCCGGCTTACTTTAAAATTTACAGTAAAGCCGTTACCAATTGCCTTGGTAAGGCACGCGCTGAGGGAATTCATGGCCGAAGCATCACTATCTGTATTTGCTTTCGGGGTTGCTGATTTTTTCATAACATCATTTTTATTGTAGCACGTTTCATTATCGAAGCCATTAGCATCAATATCACAACTTATCGATTGTAAATGCTAATCGTGCCCGCTCTGCTTCACCAGCTTGTTATATATCCCGAAAAGCAGAAAGGGCGCTACCCACTGACCTATAAACAAAGCTCCGTGCTTGTGTCCCATGCATTTTAATGTAGCCGAAAGCGCCTTCGCACCGACAGCGGTCCATAAATAGGCATCCGATGGCAGCCTGGCTGTTTTGTCTTCTATTACTTTGGCCACTTTACCTTCCCGGTGGCCTGCATTAAGATCCGTACTCATTTCAATTTGATTTATAAATTAAACAATGGTTGTTTCCTGTGAAACTTGTAATGAAACCTTTATTCTTCTGCAGCTTCTTCATTAATAAACTGTTCAGCGATCTCGGTAAGCTTCACATCAGCTTCTTTTTCTTCTTCTAATGTTTGCTGCAGCAATTGAGCGATCTCGGTGTGGCCCATAGTATT
>JBEBVQ010000224.1:0-4274 GCA_040392625.1 Taibaiella soli
CGAATTCAACAGCACCGGCACGTTAATCAAAACGGGCGTGGCCATCCCGAAGCAAGACCTGCCTTCAGTGGTTACCGGTGCGATGAACAGGGAATATGCCAACACAAATACCGGAGATATCTACCGTGTACAGAAAGACGGTCAGACGCTTTTCCTGGTCGAGATCGATGGTCAGACGGACAAAATGGTGGTGTATGATGAACAGGGAAATGTAGTCCGGGAGAAACAAAAAAGATAACGGCAAAGACAACCGGAAAGAAGGGCGCGTTTGGTAAAAACGGCGTCCTTCTGCTAAAAAACATACTGAGTTGCTCACAAAAACCGTGAATAAAAAAAGCACCCCGAAAGAAACAGATAAGGATATTTCTGCCAGCTATAACAGTTTCAAAAACTATAAGGGAAAGCTTTATACAGGCATGGCAATCGGCAGAAGCCACAAATGGAATTATGATGACGGCGTTTGTCAGCAAGTCTGCAAACCGGTAGCGTTGTGAGTTGCTGTTCCAATAAGGTTGCCGAAACAGATGAAAACATCCTTCCCTTCTCCGGACTGCCACGCCCGGGCAGCCTGTTTGTTTCCCCCGGCACGGGGTGCACGTTTGCCTGGTATTGCTGCTACACTGTCCACGTCATTAGAAACCATTACCGGGCTGGCGGTCTTAACGAATATCCAGCAATGCCATGTCTTCCTTGTCCAGCACCAGCCCGGGCGCGTCAAAGATGTTCTGCAGCTGGCTTTCGCTGGTGGCGCTTACGATCGGGGCGGTGATCAGCGGATGTGCCAGAAGCCAGGCCAGCGCTACCGTTGCCGGACGAGTTCGGTGCTTTGCAGATACCCTGTCGAGCGCATTAAGTACGGACAGGCCTTTCGCATTCAGGTATTTCCTGGCGCCGCCGCCTCGCGGGCTTTTGTCCAGGTCTGCTTCCGTTCTGTATTTCCCGGTCAGGAAGCCCGCTGCAAGCGACCAATAGGGAAATACGCTCAGCTCATGTTGTTCCGCGAGCAGTGCATATTCTTGCTCAAACCGCTCCCGTTCCAGCAGGTTATACTGCGGCTGCAGGGCCACATATTCCGGGAAGCCATTTTTCTTCGCCGCGGCAAAAGATTCTGCAAGCCTTGCCGGCGACACATTGGAAGCGGCGATATAGCGCACTTTCCCCGCTTTAATAATCTCATCATACGCTCCGAGTGTTTCCTCCACCGGGGTCTTGTCGTCATCAAAGTGAGTGTAGTACAGATCAATGCGATCGGTTTGCAGTCTTTGCAGGGATTCATCTATCGATCTAAGGATGTGCTTCCTGCTGATATCATAGGGGTGTTCCTTTGTGTGGGAACCCACTTTGGTAGCGATCACCATTTGCCCGCGGTTGCCGCGTGCCTTCATCCATTTGCCGATGATGGTCTCGGACTGGCCGCCTGTACCGTTTACCCACCAGGCATAAGTGTCTGCAGTATCCACAAAGTTGAACCCGCCCGCTACAAACCTGTCCAGGATATCAAAAGACTGCTTTTCGTCCAGTGTCCAGCCAAAGACATTACCGCCCAGGTTTATGGGCGCGATCTCCAGATCCGTATTTTTGATTTTTATCTTGTTCATAATGTCTGGTCGTGTTTCAGTGTTTGGTTTGAATGATCTCTGGCGCGGTTTACGCTTTTGTTCCCTGATTACGGTTTAAGGACAGGCAAAGTAAGTTTTTTCGTTCGGCATGCCAAAAGATGCGGATGAGCTCAGACAGTCCATCCTTCTTAGCAGGAGCAGGAACGCGGGATTGAGACGAGCCAGGAAAGCGGGGAATTTCAATATTACCCTGCTGTCCTTTTCTTCCCCGCGCCGGGATCCTCTTCTCCGTGCTTCGCTGAGCACCATCATGACGGCACGGCCGGGTTGTCCCGAAGCATACCGACATACTGCGATCTGCTGATGGATACGAGGGCGAAGGAGCATGCAATACCTGCTTTGACCATGCGGGAAAAGGAAATACTGGAGCTGATCGCGGAGGAAATGACCAGCCAGGAGAATGCGGTGGGGCTGATACGGCCGTAGAGAAAGCCTTCTTCCTTTGAGGTTTACTTCAGCCGCCAGATCCCAGATCATGGTAAACATAAGAAAGCCATGTAAGCTAACCGCCGGTATAACCGCCAATGACGGGTAAAATTTCTCCCGTAATATAACTGGAACATTGCGGAGACGCGAGAAATACAAATGCAGGCGCTATCTCTTCCGGCTGTGCAGGTCTTTTCATAGGTGTTTTGGCGCCAAATTCCGCTATATCCACGATCTCCTTGTCGCTTGGATTCAAAGGCGTCCAAACCGGGCCGGGAGCTACCGCATTTACGCGAATGCCTTTGGAAACAAGATGTGAACCAAGTGAACGCGTAAAGGCATGAATACCTCCCTTGGTGAGGGAATAATCCAGCAGATCCTTACTGCCCAGCAAACCGGTTACGGATCCGTTGTTGACAATAGCGCTGCCTTCCTTCATATAGGGAATCGCCGCTTTAGCCATGTGAAAATAGCCGTAAAGGTTGGTCTTCATGGTGCAATCAAAATGTTCTTCGGTAAGCGCTCCAATACCGGGCACATGCATTTGAAAGGCTGCATTGTTGATCAGAATGTCCAGCTTCCCGAGCTCATCAGCGGTATATCTGACAGCGTACCGGCAAAAATCAGGATTGGATACGTCGCCGGGAATAAGAATGCATCTGCGGCCTTCCTTTTCGACCATTTCCTTCGTATCGGCGGCGTCCTGATGCTCACTGAGGTAAACAATAGCTACATCGGCGCCTTCCCGGGCAAACAGGATGGCGACCGCTCGTCCGATCCCCGAGTCGCCGCCGGTGATGACGGCCACTTTATCTTTCAGCTTATCAGAACCCTTATAATAAGGCGCGTCGCACATAGGCTGAAAACGCAGGTCCGCTTCATTGCCCGGCTTTTCCAGGTGTTGTTTGGAAAGCGGCGGCGCAGGGTATTTTCTCGCACCGGCCTGCATGGGCTTTTCTTTCTCTTCTTCTCCGTGCTTTTTATCAGCTTTCGCTACCTGATCCTGTATTTTCCTGTGTAAGGAGGCGGTTTGTTCAGCTTCCGATCTGTATTGCGCTGCGCTTTTCATATCGTACCGTTTGGATATCCCAGACAGTATAAAAACTATTCCCACCGAGCTGCCCGGAAGGAAAGCATAGGTTATGGCAGGATATTTTAACCGTTAAATCCAAAGCGCGATCAATCTTACGGTATGCGATACATCGCACGGATGCTCACTTAGCCGTAATAATCCATAAAAGATCAATCTTACGGCATGCTATACATCGGCACATCGGGTTACAGTTATCCTTACTGGAAGAACCGGTTCTACCCTGAAAAATTGGCTGCGTCCAAATGGCTCCAATACTATGCGACGCAGTTCAATACACTGGAGCTGAACAACAGCTTTTACCGGTTTCCAAAAACGGAGCATCTCAAAAAGGCGGCCGGCCAGACGCCGGATGATTTTGTATTCTCCGTAAAAGCCCATAAAGTGATTACGCATACCCGGCGTATGAAAGATGTCCGTGAAACGATCCTTGAATTTACGGATATCGTTCAGGAGGGGTTGGGTGATAAGCTGGCCTGCATCCTGTATCAAATGCCGCCATCGTACAGCTATTCGGAGGAGCGGATGGATGATATTGTCCACAATCTCTCCTCCGGCCGGCAGAATGTGATCGAATTCAGGCATGTGTCCTGGTGGCGGCGGGAGGTATATCAACACCTGGAAGAGCATCATATCCATTTCTGCAGCGTAAGCTATCCCGGGTTACCTGAGGATCATATCATGACCGGTCATATTCTCTACCGGCGTATGCACGGAGTACCGGAATTATTCAAATCATCTTATTCAGAAGGGGAACTGGCCGTCTTATCCGGGCAGATACCTGCTGAGGGGAACAGCTTCGTGTATTTCAACAACACAATGTTCGAAGCCGGCTATAGCAATGCCCGTTCCCTGCAAAGGCTGACGGCAAAAATTAGTTTTCCCGGAACATTCTAAAACCAGGATTGCATGTACGATAAAATTAAGGCCTTCAGAATAATACATAATGAATGACATGGAGCATATCTCTTATGATGACGATATTATTACCCATAAGCTGCCGCTTCCACAAACCGCACACGGTCATGATAGCTTCAGGAAGAAAGAAGACAATTGTGTGTAGATCGTTCCGGCCCTTTGGAAGCAACGTGTACGCCTTGCTAAGTCCCTTGTTTTTTTGCAGTTTACAGGAGCAACTG
>JBEBVQ010000225.1:0-4266 GCA_040392625.1 Taibaiella soli
CAGGAACGACTCCGTGAATAGCGTATCCGCACAATAGGCATACCGGCGCGGCGGCGGACCGTTTGTCGTCACCCATTCATTCTTCACCCGTTCTCCATTTTCGGGTATATAATCTTCACCCTGCTTTAATTGTTCGTAGAATGCCGTGGGAATGCCATATTGCCGGCAGGCCTCGGGCAGCAGCCTGCGGCCGCTTGTTTTAAGCGTCACAACAAAACCATGGCAGGCAATACGATGCTCTACCGGGAAGCTGGACACAGAAAAAGAGGGCGTATCGACCAGTTGGACGGCGGCGCCCCCGACCGGATGAAAATGAAAAGGGAACCCAAGCTTTGTATCTGCCACGTCAAGGATCTGCCGGATGATGGATTCCAGCGGGGCAGGACCGAAAACATGCAGCGGCGTAACACGGCCCAGCAGGTTCATGCTGTTGATCAGCCCCGGCAGACCGAAATAATGATCGCCATGTAAATGACTGATGAATATGTATTCCAGGTTGCGCCACTTCACACCGTAACGCTGCATCTGTACCTGCGCTCCTTCGCCGCAATCGAGCATGATATCCACCCCGTACAGCGAGACCATCTGACAACTGGGATATCTGCCATATGCGGGTAAGGCTGAATTATTACCGAGAATTGTGATCTTCATAACAGGCTGCGGATAAAATATTTAGGGCATAGATCATTCCTCATTAAAAAGATCCCGTTCGAGTATCTCCATGCTGATGATGTCTATAGCTTCTGCCATAGTTGGTGTAATATTAAGCATTTGCAGTAATTCCTGATCATTTATCCGGTCTTTTACCGCTCCGGAAATACCGGTGAATACAAGCGATTGCCCGTTGTTATAACAATGTTCGTGTAAATCAAACAATCCGGGAAATGCCGATGCGTCTGCATCACGGCATTCCGACAGGTCAATAATGAAGTGATCGCTGCCATTTCCGGACAATTCCCGGCATTTTGCGTTGATCGCTGCTGCCAAATTAGCATCCAGCAGATCGGCAGCAGGTATTATCGTTGTGTAAACAGGTTTGGTATCAATTTTGAATTCCATAGTGAGACCGGCTATTATTGTTGACTGTTAAGGTACTATTAAAACCGCTCTTAAAAGTAATACTACGGGGGCATTTTCCTGTAACAATTTTAAACTTCAGCAGCAAAAAGGGGGTCTTTTATTAAATAAGGCAATTGAAGATATTGATATTTTCAGCTTAACTTATTTTTCAAATTTTCAAATTGCCTCCTTTTATCGTTAACTTTATTTTTTAAACAAGAAACAAGATACATGGATTCTAATTTCTCACCCAAGGTCAAGGAGATCATTTCGTACAGCCGCGAAGAAGCATTGCGGCTGGGTAATGACTTCATCGGTACCGAGCACTTGCTGCTCGGCCTGATCCGCGAAGGGGAAGGCATGGCCATACGCGTACTGCAAACCATGCAGATAGATATATACGGCCTCCGCAAAGAGCTGGAAACAGCCATCAGGGATAAAAACAGCAAGCCGCTCGCCAATATCAACAGCCTGCCGCTTACCAAGCAGGCGGAAAAAGTGATACGCATCACCGTACTCGAAGCCAAAGCCCTGAAAAGCATGACGGTGGAAACGGAGCACCTGATGCTGTCGATCCTGAAAAACAAGGAAAATGTAGCCACCCAGATCCTGCATCAGTATGAAGTGGATTATGAGCGCTTTAAAAACGAGCTGAGCATTCTGCAGGGCGATCGCCCGGTATCCGATTACGGAAACGATCCCGGATCGGAAGAGTTTGAAGAAGAAGATGAACGGCGCCAGTTTCAGCAGCGCCGGCCGGCGGGCAATACCAAATCAAAAACACCGGTGCTGGACAACTTCGGCCGCGACATCACCAGGATGGCCGAGCAGGGCAATCTCGACCCCATTGTGGGGCGGGAGCAGGAGATCGAGCGCGTATCGCAGATCCTTTCCCGCAGAAAGAAAAACAACCCGATCCTGATCGGGGAGCCGGGTGTTGGTAAAACCGCTATTGTAGAAGGTCTGGCACTGCGTATCGTGCAGCGCAAGGTATCGCGCGTGCTGTTCGACAAACGTGTGATCAGCCTGGATCTTGCCGCCCTTGTTGCCGGAACGAAGTACCGCGGCCAGTTTGAAGAGCGCATGAAAGCGATCATGAATGAGCTGGAAAAGAACAGGGATGTGATCCTGTTCATTGACGAGATACATACCATTGTCGGCGCCGGCGGCGCCAGCGGCTCGCTGGATGCTTCCAATATCTTCAAGCCGGCGCTTGCCCGCGGCGACCTCCAATGCATCGGCGCTTCCACGCTCGACGAGTACCGCATGTACATTGAAAAGGACGGCGCGCTTGACCGCCGCTTCCAGAAAGTAATGGTGGAGCCGCCCAGCGTGGAAGAAACTATCACCATACTGAACAATATCCGTCCGAAGTACGAAGACTTCCATAACGTCACCTACGACCAGGAAGCCATCGAGGCATGCGTGAAGCTCAGCGACCGGTATATGACCGACCGCCTGCTGCCCGACAAGGCCATCGACGTACTGGATGAGGTAGGCGCCCGCGTCCATCTGAAGAACATCAATGTACCTCAGAATATCTTGGACCTGGAGAAGAAAATCGAGGACATCAAACAGGAGAAAAACAAAGTGGTGAAAAGCCAGCGCTTCGAAGAGGCCGCTGCGTTGCGGGATAAGGAAAAACGGCTTGGCGAAGAGCTGGAAAGCGCCAAGCTGGCCTGGGAAGAGGAAGCGAAAAACAAACGCTACCCGATCCATGAAGAGCATATTGCGGAAGTAGTGTCCATGATGACCGGCATACCGGTGATGCGGATGGTAGAGGCCGAAAGCGCCAAGCTGCGCCGTATGGGTGAAGACCTGAAAGGCGCCGTGGTAGGTCAGGACGAGGCTATACAGAAAGTCGTAAAATCAATCCAGCGCAACCGCGTAGGATTGAAAGACCCCAGGAAACCGATCGGCTCTTTCATTTTCCTCGGACCGACCGGTGTCGGTAAAACCGAGCTGGCCCGCTCGCTCGCCCGCTATATGTTCGACAGCGACGATGCGCTGGTACGTATCGACATGAGCGAGTACATGGAGAAATTCTCCCTCAGCCGCCTGATCGGCGCGCCTCCGGGATATGTGGGATATGAGGAAGGCGGACAGCTTACAGAAAAAATTCGCCGTAAGCCTTATTCCGTTGTGCTGCTCGACGAGATCGAGAAAGCGCATCCCGATATCTTCAACATACTGCTGCAGGTGCTCGACGACGGGCAACTGACCGACGGGCTGGGCAGGAAAGTGGATTTCAAGAACACACTGATCATCATGACGTCTAATATCGGTGCGCGTCAGTTGAAAGATTTCGGAGAAGGAGTGGGTTTTGCCACATCCGCCAAAGTGGGCAACAGCGAAGAAGCCGCCCGCGGCGTGATCGAACGGGCGCTCAAACGTACGTTCTCTCCCGAGTTCCTCAACCGGATCGATGATGTGGTCATCTTCAATTCACTGGAGCAGCAGCATATCAATGAGATCATAGACATTATCATGAAAGATGTGCTGAAGCGGCTGAATACGCTCGGGTTCTCGCTTACGCTTACGGAAAAGGCCAAATTGTTCATTGCTGAAAAAGGTTATGACCAGCAGTTTGGCGCACGTCCGCTGCACCGGGCTATCCAGAAATACCTGGAAGATCCGCTGGCGGAAGAGATACTCAACCAGCAGATCAAAGAGGGCGACCAAGTGACCGCTGATTATAATGAGGCGGATAAAAAAATCTTCTTCAACATTGATCATTCTGAAAGGAAAGTGGAAGAGCCGACGGCTCCGGAAAATTGAGGTCGTTGCTTTTTTTAACCATTAAGGCATTAAGGAGTTGAGGGCATTGAGAACTTGCGTCTTAATGTTTCTTAACTCCTTAATTTCTTAATGGTTTATTTTTTCACCATTGAGATTTTTATCGATTCTTAATGTTTAGTTTTTTTGTGTAATATCTTCTTTTACGTAAGTTTGAAGTCGCACATAAACCATTTCCCCGATGCGTACAGGAAAAATCATCAAACGTACCTTTCTGACACTGGGGATCATTATCGGAGCCTTACTCCTGATATTGATCCTCGCACCTTTCCTTTTCAAGGATAAAATATTAGCGGTTGTCAAGACAGAGCTGAACAAGCAACTGAATGCCGTTGTTGACTTCCGCGATGTGGATATTTCCCTGCTGCGCAGCTTCCCCCAGCTCTCCGTCGGCATTGAGGATATCAGTGT
>JBEBVQ010000226.1:0-4263 GCA_040392625.1 Taibaiella soli
CCGGATTCAGAAAAGCAAGCAGGTTATAGCCGACCCATATAAGGATCATCGTGCTGACCGATCCTCTCAGCAACCAGGCATTCTGCTCTTTCTTCAGCCGGAATGCCATACCGATGAGCAGCAATAATTGTATAATGTCCATCAGTGTTCCAAGCGGAAAGGCAATGCCCATCCGCATGAGATAGAAGAGCAGATAGGACATGGTGAGCAGCGCCATAATGCCGAATTCAGGATATACGATGATCCCGCAGGCTACCGGTAATGCGGCCATGGCTACCAACAGCAGGATGCCCGATTTAACCCCTCCATAAGCCGTGGCCCCGCCAACCAGCAGTGATACGCAGAGCAGCAGCAAGAAGCCGAATTTGTTCCGGCATTGCTCCACAACAACTTTCTGCCGGATATATTCGCCAACGTTCGTTAACAGGCGGAGTGGTATGATATGTTTCTTCGAAGCGCTCACTTATAGAAACAGGAGTTTTAAAAAGAAATAGAACACGCTCACGAATGCAATACACAAGGCCAGCCGGCGGGTGAGGTTCTGTGTCGGGGTCAGCGTTTGCTTATACAGATCAGCAGGTTCCTTTTTTTTATCAGGATAAATTTTCATGGTACTATTCTTTCTCCTTTTCCTCTGCTACGTGCCGGGTAGCTACTGAGTACTTATTGGCCGATTTTACTTTCAGCAAGGCTTTGATCTGGTAATAAACAAACTGCGGAATGTGCTGCAATGAACGATAGATTCGTTTATCGGTCTCCGACAACCACAACGCCAGCATAAAGCCAAATGAAAATAAGAAAAATCCACACACCCATACTACGGTGGCTACGGGATTGACAAAAATATTTGCCACGCCACAGATAAAAGATAAGATCAGGAAGATGAATAATGGCGGCCTTAACAATACGATGCCGAATAGGAGCCGGTTCGGGTCTGCCCTGATAATTCCTTTACTGATCATGCCGAATCCCTGCGGGAAATACCGGAACCAGGTATTGATCCATCGTGCGCGCTGGGCGACAAGCTGTCCGGCCTGGCTGGTTTTTTTGTCATACACGATGGCTGCTTCCTGATACGCAATCCGGTTTCCCCTTTTTACAATGGCTGCCTGCAATACCTTGTCGAATCCGGCGCCGGTGATATCCAGATGCTCCAGGCTTTCCCGGTACAAAGCTGTGGTAAACGCCATGCCTGATCCGGCGAGCGTAGCGGAGGAGCCGGCGCCGAACAATATTTTTCCATCGTAAAAATGATAGTAAATATCACGGGCGGCATCGAGTTGTGCATATACGGTATCCAGGTTTTCCGGCTTCCGGACGCCCTGCACGGCAATAAAGCCTTTGCCGAATGCCTCATTCAGCCGGTTCAGGTATTCCGGATCCACCAGGTTGTCGCTGTCGATAATGGTCAGCCGCTCATGCGGACGCACAAATCGCCGGATAGCATAAAAATGAGAGCGGGTATTACTTGCCAGCACTGTCTCCGGACGCAGCAGCACTACGCGTTCATCGGTAAAATGGAGGCCGGATATATCACAGTTATCGGCAACGATGTAGATCATGTACCGGTTGTAATGCAGCCGCAGCAACGACTGCACCACAGACGGGAGCAGTTGTGTCTGCTCATATGCAGTGACGATGATGGCATAGTCGGGTTCCTGTTCCACCTTAACAGGAATGAAAATCCCTTTTCTGCGGAGCAGGTATATCAGCAGCAGCAATAGCGGGAAGACCAGGTGGAACCCGATAATTGCCTGAAATATGATCCAGATATAGTGCAGCATATTTATGCTTTGTTCAGAACCCATCCTGCAAAAGCTGTTCCGCTGCTACCGATATCTGCTATCTGTTGTTTTTGCGTTTCGCTGATTGCAGTTCCTGAAGGATAAACGGCTATTGCGCTGTCTGCATAAGTAAGCCATTCCCGGGCATTGCTTCCCTCATCTAAGGGAGCAGTCACAATGAGGATCACATCAAACATGGAACGCAGCAGATCTGTTTTTTCTTTTATTGTCATTTTATCTGCAAGCTCTGATAGCGCCGTGTCCCGCATTTTGTTGGTCATCAGATACATTCGTTTGTCGGTGCTGTCTATGGAGGGCATAAGATTTGTTCCTGTCAGGAAGTCTTCGAGGCGTAGCAGGTTATTGTTACTGCCAGGTAATGTAGGATGCCTGAAATCTCCTTCGATCACAAGTACGTTCTTATGTGTGGCAGCGAAGGCGGCAGCGAGGCTTTGGGTCACGAAGTCTTTTCCCGAATCTCTGCCAAGTCCGGTTATGGCAAATATCTTTTTATCCGGAAGCAGGGAATCCAGCTCAAGCCGGATCATGCGGAGATTATCTCGGAATTGCCGGGTGTCAGGATCTGTTTCCTGCATCCATACGGCCTCAGGATCTTTTATGGCGGCGGTATGTGGGAGCACGCCCAGCACCGGCTGCCCGGTTTTGTTGGCAAGCGTGTACGGATCGCGGATCGTTTTGTCGAGGAGGAAGAGGATGAAAAACGTCCCGACACAGAAGACGAAGCTGAGCAGTCCGGCAAATACCACCAATACCATTTTCTTGGAGGCCTGCAGTTCGCCCGGCTCGGCCTGTTCTATCTGCCGCAGTTGTAACGGGATGCTTGATATGATACTGGCCTGGTTGTATTTCTGCAGCAGTTCGATGTATTCCCGGCCGGTGATGTCAATATTGCTCTCATAAGCCTGTATTTCGGCCTCGTGCGGCACCAGCGAATCGAATTTCCTGTTCAGCCGTGCCAGCTCCTGGTCTATAGACTGTACGCTGTTTCGTGCCAGCTCCAACGATACTTCCATATTCAGCTTCTGCGTGATCAGGTTTTCTTTTGCCACCATCGGGTTGTATATATAATGGTCGCTGGCTTCGCTGATCTTTGCAGACAGTGCGGTCTTCAGGGAGTCGAGTCTTGCTTTGTACCGGTTATCGAAATTATTCTGGATATACAATCCATTGACTGCTTTCAACTGTTCTTTCAGGCTTGCGATCTGCTGATTGGTGCTGCTCAGCGCGCTTTCCAGATATTGACGATCTGTGGGGTTGAATTTGGCGTCAATGTTTTTGAGTGCCGCAGTGTAGGATATGATATCCTGTTCGGCGATCTCCCTGCGTGTTTCAAAATCGGCAATCTGGCCGTAGAGGCTCTTCGCCTGCTCGCCGAGGTTAAGCACCCTGTTCTGGATTTTGTACTTTTTCAGACTTTCCATGGTGTTGGCAAGCATGGTCTGCCTTTGCTTCAGCAGGGAATCAAGAAAATCCACCGTACGGGTATTGCTTTCTTTTACGCGACTGGTATAATAGCTGATGAACTCGCTGCTCAGGGTATTTACAACAAAGGCGGCAAGCTCGGGGTCTTCAGCAGTAAATTCCAGGTCTATGAAATCACTGTTCCCTACACGATATACAGACAGTTTCTTAGACAGCGAATTTTCATCGTACTTCATAGACACGAGCAGCTCATGCAGTTGCCGTTCTGTTTTGTTCCAGGCGGATAATTCTTCTTTCCCCGCATGTTTTTGTGTATAGATGAGGATGGCGCTGTCGAGGGTTGCCTGATCCAGTTTCCGTATTTCAGATGAGCGTTCGCGAAAAGGAGTTTCCGTTGTCAGGTCGTGCAGGATCAATTGGTATGAAACCTGGTTGACGATCTTTTTCAGCCGGATCATCTGGATGAGATTGTCAAACTCCTGGTTGATGGAATGTTGGTCCGTACGGCCCCCGTCTGCAAGCAGCCGTTCGCCCTGGTCGGCTATGCCGGTGGCCATCCGGGCAGGTGCGATATAGGGATCGGGCAGCGTACGGACAATGAAAAAAGCCGCTATGGCCGTTATGACCGGTATGGCGATCAGTATCAGACGGCGCTGATACAGCAGTTTCAGGAAGTCTGTTATTTCTTTCATTGGATTGTTTCAAGTTTTGTGCCCAGCAATTCTTCCAGGCTGCTTTTGGCAATCAGCACGGCTGCTTCTGCTTTTATTTTTTGTGTCTGATGGTCTGCATACATGATCAGTATCTTGCTGTAAGCGTCCAGGTTTTCCTCGCCTTTCTCGAAGCGGTAACGGGTGTGCTTCAACAGTCCTTCTGCGTCGAGCAGCGACTGGGCATGGATGCGCAGGATCGACAGTTCCTGTATGTACAGGAAATAACGCTTCTGCACCTCGGCTTCAATGCTCAGGTTATACACCTCCTTTTCCTGCTCCGCCAGCTTTTTTTCTTCTTTGGCCTGGCGCACAATAAATGGCCT
>JBEBVQ010000227.1:0-4262 GCA_040392625.1 Taibaiella soli
TGATAGTGATGGCGTAGATCCAGGGGCGGTGTGCGAAGACCCATGTGGTGAGCGTACCGAGCAGCCGGTTCATCCAGCGGCTTTCGAGGTAGCTGGTAATTCTGGCGCCCGGCGGCGGCAGGAAACTGAACAAGGCGGGTATCAGTATCAGTGAGATAACAAAGATGCCCATGATATTCAATCCGGCCACCAGCCCGAACTGCTTCAGCAGCAAACTTTTGGTGAAGAAGAACACACCGAACCCGATCGCCGCCGTCAGGTTGGTGAACAGGGTGACAATACCCATCCGGTTTACCATGCGGAGCAGCGATTTGAGCTTGTGCCTGGTTTTGTGGTATTCCGAATGGTATTTGTTCAGGAAATAAACGCAGTTGGGGATGCCGATCACAACGATCAGCGGCGGCACCAGCGCAGTGAGCAGTGTGATCTTATAACCCATGATACCCAGCGTACCCACCGACCATATTACACTGGTGGCCACCACCAGCATAGAGGCCAGCACCACCATAAAGGAGCGGAAGAAGAGGAACAGGATCACCGCTGTAAGCACAAAAGACAGGATCAGGAACAACTGCATTTCCTGCTGTACCTGTGTCGCCATTTGTGTGCGGATGAGCGGGAGCCCGGAGTAGCGCATTTCGATCCGGTGCTTTTGCCCGAAGGCATCACCGTGCTTCATGATCTCCTCCACGACCACTGCCCGTTCTTCGGAGTTGAGCACATCCCGGTTGATCCGCAGGGCCATCATATAGGCATGTGTTTCCGGGTTGTAGAGCAGCCCGCGGTAAAAAGGAAGTGTGTAAAAAAGACGTTTCAGGCTGTCTGCATCACCTGCGGCTCCATCCCGGGCAATGAGCGGCACTGCCCGGAGGCGCCCGGTTGTTGTGTCTTTTATCAGGTTGATGGCGCCGGGGATACTGAGTACATTCTCTACGGCCGGTATTTGTTCCAGTCTGCGGGTCAGCGCCGTATAGTCGGTGAAAAACTCCTGGTCAAAAAAATGTTCCGTTTGCACGCCGACCACCATCAGGTTGCCGTCTTCGCCAAACTGTTTACGGAATTGCTGATAGTCTTTATACTTGGGGTTGTCGGTGGGGATTGCATTTGTAAATTCATAGCTCAGCTCCACTTTGGTGGCGTACCAGCCCATGATGGCGGTTGCTCCGAGGAGCGCCAGTAACAATGGAATCCGGAATTTAATTACAAACGCAGCGATGCGATGCCATGTCATTTGTCAGAAATCTGCGCAAAAGTAGGAAATCCGGGGGACAACGATGTAATTAGTCAATTAGCTAATGTGCTGATTAGCTAATGCCTGTTACGAAAAACCATTAGCTAATTGGCACATCAGCTAATTAGTTAATTACTCCACCAACCCCATTTGTATCGCAGCCTTTACCAGTCCGACCATGTTTTTGGTACCCAGCTTCAGCATCAGGTTCATACGGTGTGTTTCTACTGTGCGCAGGCTCAGGAATAATTTATCGGCGATCTCCTGGCTGGTAAATTCTCTGGCAATGAGCTGCAGGATTTCCTTTTCCCGGCGTGTGAGCGACTGCCCGCCATCGGGGGAAGTAACGTGCTGGGCCTTTATCATGTTGCGCCAGGTGCGTTCGCGCAATGCCGGCTCCAGGTAGGGCTCCCGGTTATATACTGTCTTTATGGCCTCAAGCAGGATGTCTTCGTTGGAATTCTTCAGGATATACCCAAGCGCGCCCTGGTTGAGCATGCTCTTGATGTAAAACTGGCTGTCGATATTGGTAAGTGCAATGATTCCCACCTCCGGGAATTGATGAGCGATGATACCGGTCAGTTCCAGCCCGTTCTTGTCCGGCATCTGTATATCCAGCAGTAATATATCGGGTGTGTTTACGGTCAGCCCTGCCAGCAGCTCGCTTCCGTTTTCATAGATACCGGAGACTTCAATATCCATATGATTGGAGAGCAGGTTCTGCAGGCCGCGGAGGATGAGCGGATGGTCGTCGGCTATGGCAACTCGAATCTTCATGTAAGGGTTCTTTTTCGCGGTGTAAGATCGATTTCTATATAAATGGTCGTTCCGCTCTGGACGGCCGTATCGGCAGACTCCTGCCCGGTCGTCGTCTCAATCGTCATGCGCCCGTTCATATGATGTATGCGGGAGCGCAGGTTTTTCAGCCCGATGCCGCGGGTTTCCCAGGCGGGATCGAAACCGATGCCGTTATCTTCCAGCACAATGCTCAGCAAATCGTTGTGCAGGCTGATCTGTACGATGGCATGGGAAGCTTTTGCGTGTTTCACTACATTGTGCAGCAGCTCCTGGATGATACGGTACACGGAGATCACCACGTCTGCATCAAGGTGCTCAAAGGAGCCGTATATCTGACATTCGATATTCAGGTTTTTCCCTTTTTTGATCTGTGCGCAATAGCGGAGCACAGATTCCGGAAGTCCGTTCTGGATAATGCTTTCCGGCATCAGGTTATGGGCGGCTTCCCGCAGCTCGTTCGACATGATATCGAGCATATTCATCGCTTCCGAAAAGCTCTCCGTTTCCTCAAGGAAGCGGAAGTTTTTCTGTACCGCTCTGAAGCTCATTTTCACCGCAGCCAGTGTCCCGCCAATCCCGTCGTGCAGCTCCCTGGCCAGCCGGCTGCGTTCTTTTTCTTCACCCTGGATCATGGCTTTCAGCCGCCCGATCTCCTGTTCTTTCGTCAGTATTTGTATCTGCTTGTCCTGGAGGCGCTGCCGGTGACGGTATTTCTGATATACGCCGATCAGCAGGGCCAGGACGGTCAGGCTCCCGAGCGCAATACCGCCGATCCATACATTCTTCTTTGTCAGTTCGCGTTCCTGGTTTTTTATCAGCAGTTGCTTCTCCGCCAGTTCCTTATCTTTTTGCGCAGTACGATATTTTACTTCAAGCTGATTGACCGCTGCCGCATTTTCTTTGCCGGTAATGCTGTCTTTAAGTTTGACGTAGGCCTGGTGATGGAGAAATGCCTGCCGGAAATCTTTCGTCTGATGGTACAGGTCAGACAATTGTGCATGGGTTGCGTTTATAAACTCCGGTATGCCGTATGCTTTGGCTTTTTCCAGCGCCTGCTTCAGATATTGCTCGGCCAGGGAATAGTCTTCCGTATAGATGTAGGCAACGCCGATCATGTACAATGCGTTGGTCTCTTTATAATACGGATTTACGCCTTTTTTTGAGCGTATCACCTCTTTGAGGTAAGGGATCGCTTCTGCCGGGCGCCCGCGCTCTATATAGCTGGCGCCTATATTGATCAGCGCTGCAACCTCAGACTGCTCCTTGTCGTATTTCCTTGCAAGCTCCAGTGACCGCTGAAAGAATATGCTGGCGCTGTCAAGGCGCCCCTGGCGGGAATAAACAACGCCCCTGTTGCTGTAAACAGACGGCAGCATATTGTAGGCGCTGTTCTGGATATTGGTAATTTCGGCTTTATCGAGATAATAAAGTGCCCTGTCGTTTTGGTGCACCGACATAAGCACCGTTGCCATATTGTTGTAATAGCGGCCCAGATAGATGGCGGCTGCGGTATCCTGCTCGGCCATGGTTATGGCATAGTAATAATATCTGGCCGCCTCTTTATAATCGCTCTGGTATGAAAATGCATTCCCCGCACTGTTAAACGCCCGGCTGCTGTTAACGAAGAATTGCCGGGTACTTCTGCTTTGGATGATTGCCTGCAGGCACAATTGTTTTCCTGATTCGTAATCGCCTTCTTCAATTTTCAATATGCCGGAAACAAGGAGGAATTCAAACATCCAGTCGTTGTACCCCGGGCTTTCTTCCACGCCGGGCATGTACTCTGTTATGATCTGATAGGCAGCACGGGGATTGGCATGTACCAAAGTCCGGAGAGAATCCGGCACACCCATGACACCGGGAACCCGGATGACTGCATCCCCCGGCGCTTCCCGGGGCGCTGGTATTTCAGCCGGCGCCTGCCCACAGACCGTTGTACTCCAGAACATATATAATATTACCACTGTGAGCGTTCGTATGAAAAATACGGAACGCCGGGATATTATCATATATTCTATGTTATTGAACATCATTAAATTGTACCTGCAGCAGGGGGAATGTTGTCTTTATAAAGTTCGGAAAAAATAAGTGTTTACCCTGATTTTTTAAATAAGTGTTTCCAATTATTCCTGTGTGTAAAGTTAAAATCATCTTTGTTTATGCCTGTATAACAATTTCCGGGCTTTTCCAAGTAAATATAGGTATGGTTTTTTAGCCTGTGTTGATGGATTGT
>JBEBVQ010000228.1:0-4262 GCA_040392625.1 Taibaiella soli
GTGATGAATTATGAGTTATGAATGATGAATGATGGGGGATTCATAATTCATCATTCATAACTCATAATTCATATGTTCCTCACAGGGAATGGAAAACACCACCGTAGTACCGGCGGCATTCTCCTGCTCGTCATATTTATCTGTCACAGTGTAGGTACAGCTTTTCCCTTGTACCTGGTGGAGCAGCTCCAGCCGTCTTATTGTTATGGCAATTCCTGCAGAACGATGAGGCGCCGCACGGTTGCTATTAATTTTAGCTGCCCGTATCCGCCCAACACCATTATCCGACACACTACAGTATATCAGACCCTCTTTTTGCTCAAAACGAATGTCTATACACCCTTCTCTGCCGGATAAATGTGAAATACCGTGTTTGATGGCATTCTCCGCAAACGGCTGAATCAGCATCCCCGGTATCCGGATGATACGGGGATCAATAGCAGGGTCCATATGTATGCCGTATATGAATTTACCGGGGAAACGGATCAGTTCCAGCGCCAGATACTGTTCCAGCATCCGGATCTCCCGTTCCAGCGACACTGTCTTCTCACGGCTCAATTCCAGCGACAACCTCATCAGGCGGGTAAACCGCGAAAGGATATCTAATGCTTCGCGTTTAAGCCCATGTATGATCGCTCCCTGCGCAGTATTGATCACATTATAGATAAAATGAGGACTCATTTGCTGCACCAGAGCCTTCTGCTGATGTTCGGCCAGGGAAAGCAACAACTGATTCCTCTGTCGGATCATCCGCATACGCCGTCTTGCCAGCAGAAAAATGGATAGTAACAGAAGGAATACTATGAAAAGATAAAAAAGCCAGGTATTCCAGAATGGAGGATGTATCGTAAATGAGCATATCGCGGCCCGCGTTGTAAAACTGCCGGTAGCGTCATCTGCCTGCACTTCAAAAATATAATTGCCCGGCGACAGATTCGTAAATCTGACCTGCCGCTCTGTAGTTGTGTACCATTTTCCCAAATCATTTTCCGACAGTCTGTACCGGTATAATTGGTGCCTTCCCCTTTCCGGGTTGATACTAACGAAATCAATGCTGATATCCCTTTCATCATATCGGAAGGATCCTCCCGATAATGGTATAGGCCGTTTATTCACCGAGGCTGCTGTGATCTTTGCAGGTTTGGCTGGTTTTGGCTTCTGTAGCCGATCCAGTCTCACGGTATATAGTCTGTCGTCACATTTGAAGTAAAGCCAACCACCTGAGACACAGAACTCCTTTATATCAACCGTGGGAAATCCGTGTGTATGGTCATATACCTGCACTGAAAAATTTCCATGAAGGAAGGTCACAGCCGCCATTCCTTTATTTGTACCCAGCCAGATCGTGTCGTTCTGAATATCCATACGATGGAGTACTGCCGTAGGCAATCCGTTTTTTTCATCCAGCGCGTGCGTGGCGCCGGAAAGCGGATGGTACATGATCAGCCCGCTGCCTAACGTGGCAATAGCGAGCCAGCCTCCGGATACCCTGCCAAGAGCGATGATTCGTGTCTGCAA
Organism: Taibaiella soli; assembly: GCA_040392625.1. Lineage (GTDB taxonomy): Bacteria > Bacteroidota > Bacteroidia > Chitinophagales > Chitinophagaceae > JBEBVQ01. The sequence continues at coordinate 1,519 of JBEBVQ010000228.1, forward strand.
TAAAGAATCTTTGTCCATAACCATCCTCGGCTGCCCCGTGTCCCGCAGATATAAATGATTAAATGAGCCCAACCATTCCCGCCCTTCATCATCTTTCACCATCGCCGACAACCGTTGCCGGATGGTTAGGGAGTCTCCGGTATATTCTTCCCCGATATCGAACCGGTATAAACTATTGTTATACCCGACATAAAAAACGCTGTCATCCGCGAAGAACACCCGCTTGGATGGCGTGGACGGCAACGGGTTAAATACAAACGGCGCAAGCGTCTGGAATGTGCGTATCCCGTTTCTTACATGACTAACGCCGAGATTGGTAATTGCGTAATAGTTGTTTTTGTCAAGATAGTGGCAATCCAACAGTACCTCGCCGGGATTCAAAGGTACCGGTATAACCTGCTGCAGCGTACCATCTTCAAAGACATGTATGCGCCCCGGGCGATAGCAGACCGCAACGCTACGCCCTTCAGACGATACGGATACGATCTCTCCCGGGTCATGCCGGCTCTGAAACAAGTTAGGATGTCCGTAAAAAAGACCTTTATCCAGCGTTGAAAACCACAGTCCCCCCTGAAAATCCCTGAAGATATCATATACCGAAATACCGGGGACCGCATACATCAGTAAAGGCCCCGGACCTGCTTCTGTCAGGTCATAAAGCCCGACGCCATTGCGCTGGTAGCCAATTAACAGCTTATCCCTGTCGAATGTTTCAAGTGCCAGCGCCGGATATGCCAGCCGGTATGATCCGATCCTTTTTTTATTTCTGTACACCAGCAACCTGTCGTAAATGCAAAAGACATCGAGATCACCCACGGTTGTGTGAAGTAATCTTTTGATCAGCGGGAGGGGTAGGGATGATACGGAGTCTTTAGATTTTACTCCATCGTTCCAGGTAATATAGATATAGGCATCATTATCTGCGGCCGTATGTTTTTTATGGAAAATTCTTTTCCCCAAATCAAAATAAATTCCGTTTTTACTGTCCGGATAATAACGATTACCCCCGTCTGTAATTACTTCCCGTCCATATCCCGGGAAGACGATCCACATGGAATCCCTCTTCTCTGCAAGGGAATATATAGAAACCGGCTCAGAAATAACCGGCTGCCCGTTTGCCTGTCTTGCTTCCACCAAATGGTTATAGGGGTAAGGGTATAAGCTGTCCTGCTTTTGGATAAATATACCATTGGCGCCATACAAGTATGTTTTTCCGGAAAAAGGAGATCGGTAGATCCCGAACACCGGCTGCCCCTTCATCTTCCGGTCGGTTTTCAGAAACCGGAATTCATAACCGTCATAATACACTGCCCCCCTGTCGGTGGCAATCAACAGCCTACCGGATGTGTCTTCGGCCACCTGATACACTTCGTTGCTTGGCAAGCCTTCATTTACCGTATATTGCTTCACCATTAGTTCCTGCGCCCGCAGCGGAAATTGCCCGGAGCACATAAACACAGAAATCAATACATAGAGCATTCGTTCCATCCGGCTGCCTACCGTTTATTTCATAAAATTACACTTTGGGTGATAATATAAGCGGTAATGGAGACCCGGCGCCTGCTACCGGGATCGTTCAGCCAGTATCTTTAACAGCCCGTCCTTAAAGCGACGGGATACCTCAACAGAGGCGCCGGTTTTCATTTCTACATAAAAAAAATCTTTTTTGTAGAATTTGACTACATATTGTAGCTGGATGAGGTGGGAGTGATGGCAACGAAAAAAACGTTCGGGGTCGAGCTTTGACTCAAGGTATCCGATATTTTTGCTAACCGTAATTTTTTCCTGGTTCAGGCGATGGATCGTAGAGTAGGCGCCCATTGCGTCAATATATACAATGTCTGCTTCATCGAGATAAACACTGCCGTTTTTGGTGGGAAATTGCAGAGATGTAGCAGGCGTGGCAACAGTAACAGTTGTTTTTTGCTGACGTGCAGCAAGGAATTCCCGTACACGTTCTACGGCAAGAATGAATTCTGAAGGATCAATAGACTTGAGCAGATAATCGACAGCTCTCAAGCGGAATGCCTGTACCGCATATTCTGAATAACCCGTGGTAAAGATCACAGCAAAATCTTTATAAGGAACTTTTTCCAATACCTGCAGCCCGTTCAGTTCAGGCATATCAATATCAATAAATACCAGGTCCGGCTTTTTCTCCACAATCAATTGTACTGCATCAATACCGTTGGAAGCAACGCCTTCCACGACCAGATCGGGTGTAAAATCTCTTATGAGCCCTTCAATGTAAGCAATTGAGGCTGCTTCGTCATCTATAATCAAAGTTCTGATAGGCATATTAATAATTAAAAGGTATGGAAAATCGTACGGTAGTTCCGGCCGGCGTACCATCTTCGAGATATTTGTCTTCCACCTGATAGCGACTGGTAAGGCCCTGCTCCCTGTGCAGCAGTTCCAGACGGTGCGCGGTGATGGCCATGCCTGCCGATTGATGATAAGCAGTACGATTGCTGTTGATATCAGCAGAACGTACCCTGCCTATTCCATTATCCGATATCGCACACAGAATCAAAGGGCCCTCCCGCTCAAATGAAACACGGATCCACCCTTTTCTCCCCGACAGATGCGAAATTCCATGCTTAATAGCATTTTCTACAAACGGCTGGATCAGCATGCTGGGTATTCTCATCATCTGGCTGTCTATACCCGGATAGATACGGATATCATATGTAAATTTACCGGGGAAACGGATGGTTTCCAATTCAAGATATTTTTCAAGCATC
>JBEBVQ010000229.1:0-4251 GCA_040392625.1 Taibaiella soli
GAGGTTGCGGGCAATATTTGCTTCATCAATGATCAGATCCCTGTCCTGGATGAATAAGATCAGCCTTACAGCAATACCCATCAATAGTATAATCCATGTGGCGACACGGGAAATCTGTAAACTATATGTGTAAATTCTGTTGTTTAATGTCATTGTTGAAACAGCGCTTCAAAAACCAATATTAGAAATTATATACCGAGTTTCATACTCCCGGGGCGGCATACTTTGTTTTTCATTAATTTTGCGCCATATTTATTTCAATCAAAATAATAATTACATAATAAGACATGGACATTTTTGCCAAATTTGAAAAGCGACTGGGCCCCATCGGAGATTATGCAGAGAAGGCTCCGGGTTATTTTGCATTCCCCAAGCTGGAAGGAGAGATCAGCAACCGTATGAAATTCCGCGGCAGGGAGAAAATAGTATGGAGCCTGAATAATTATCTTGGTCTGGCCAACCATCCTGAAGTGCGTAAGGCAGATGCTGAGGCAGCAGCTAAATACGGACTGGCATCTCCCATGGGTGCGCGTATGATGAGCGGTAACACGGACCTGCACGAGCAGTTGGAGCGTGAGCTGGCGGCATTTATCGGGAAGGAAGATACCATGTTATTCAACTATGGATACCAGGGTATGGTATCTGCAATAGACAGCCTCTGCAGCCGGCATGATGTGGTGGTATATGATGCGGAGTCACACGCATGTATTATTGACGGCCTGCGCCTGATCCCCAGCCATCGTTACGTGTATAAGCACAATGATGTGGCTGACTGTGAAAAACAGCTGCAGCGGGCAGCCGAAATGGTGAAGAAGACCGGCGGCGGGATCCTGGTGATCACGGAAGGTGTGTTTGGTATGAGCGGTAACCAGGGCAAGCTTAAAGAAATAGTAGCGCTGAAGGAAAAGTATGCGTTCCGTTTGTTTGTGGATGATGCGCATGGTTTTGGTACTATGGGCAAGACCGGTGCTGGCACAGGAGAGGAGCAGGGATGTATGGATCAGATCGATGTGTATTTCTCTACGTTTGCCAAGTCTATGGCGAGCATCGGCGGCTTCCTGGCGGCAGATAAAAGGGTATTGACTTACCTGCGCTATAATATGCGTTCTCAGGTATTTGCCAAATCGCTGCCGCTCCCGGTTGTGGCAGGCAATATCAAGCGGCTTGAATTACTGCGTACACATCCGGAATTGAAAGAAAAGCTTTGGCATAATGTCAACCGGTTGCAAAATGGATTGCGGGAGCGTGGCTTTAGCATCGGTACCACCAATACCCCGGTGACGCCGGTGGTGATGAGCGGCGGCTTATTTGATGCAACCCAGCTTATCTACGACATGCGCGAGAACTACCATATTTTCTGCTCGGTCGTGGTATATCCGGTGGTGCCGAAGGGAATGATCATCCTGCGGCTGATCCCGACGGCTGTCCATACCGATGAAGATATAGACCAGACACTGGAAGCTTTCAGCACGCTGCGCGGCAAGCTGGAACGCAAAGAATATCCCCAGGAGATGCCTGTAGTGGAGGATGTGCTTGAGGCGGTTTGACGGATAGCGTCAGAGTTGAAATGCTTGTACTTTGAGCAGACATATAGACATATAAATAACCCGCAGGCTTGTTAAAAAAATCAGCCTGCGGGTTTGGTATATATGGCTCTCGGGAAAATATCTATCAATTAGCTGATGTGCTGATTGGCTAATGTCAGTCGCGAGGAATAATTGGTTAATCAGCTAATTAAATAGATGCCTTATGGCAGGCCGGGACATATATTTTAACCTTGCCATAATACGTGTTTCGTATAGCTGGAGAAGTGCTCGTCCTTAGATATTATAGTAAGACGTTCTGAAATGCCCTGAGCAATAATAATCCGGTCAAATGGATCGCGATGATGAAAAGTTAATTGCAACAATTGCTGCAAGTGCTCAAATGTTATTGGAAGGATTTCAATATCATTTTCGATCAGAAAACCTGCAATTTTATCAAACCCGGATTTTAAGGTGAGTTTTTTCAGGCTGGACTTAATAGCAATTTCCCATAAGCTGGCGATGCTGATAAAGCATTTGTTGTCAATGTCCTTAATCAATTCTCTGACTTTTCCGGGTAAAGATGTATCACCGGAGATAAACCAGATGAAGGTATGGGTGTCCAACAGTAATTGCATTACATGTATTCTTTAAAATCATCCAGTGGCTCGTCAAAATCGGGAGCCATTTTAAAGAAAGGTCTGTGGGCAGAGATGATATTTGTGTGTATAATTGAATGTTGCTCATGGTTATGGAATTGTGTTTTGCCCGTTGCTTTGACAAAAATACTATTTTTTTGCCTGATACTGGTTCAGCACGTCTTCGTACAACTGTTCGTACAGGGGGATGATCCGGGATTGCTCGAAACGGCGGGCTTGCTCCAATGCAGCGGCTTTAAATTGCTTTAACCGCGTATCATCTTCCAGGATGTGGATCGCATTCCGCGCCATATCGTCCACATCACCTACGTCGCTCAGGAAGCCGGTGACGCCATGTATATTGATCTCCGGCAGTCCGCCTGCATTGGTAGAGATTACGGGAACGCCGCAGGCCATGGCTTCCAGCGCTGCCAGTCCGAAGCTTTCATATTGCGATGGCAGGAGAAAGAGGTCAGTGATGCTGAATATCTCGTCTATCTGTTCCTGTTTGCCGAGGAAGCGTATGTCGTTGCATATGTTCAATGTGCGGCACAGTTCTTCCGCATTCTGGCGTTCCGGGCCGTCGCCGATCATCAGCAGGCGTGAAGGTATTTCTGCCCGTACCCGCTCAAAGACCCGTATGGCGTCTTCCACCCGCTTCACTTTCCTGAAGTTGGATACATGCACCAGGATATGCTCTTCGCCGGGCGCCAGCAGCTTTTTGAAATGCTCTTTATTGCTTTTGTAAAACCGCTGCGTATCTACGAAATTTGGGATCACCTGTATTTCCTTCTCGATCCGGAACGACCGGAACGTTTCATCCCGGAGATTGCTGGATACGGCTGTGATCGCATCTGATTCATTGATCGAAAAAGTGACCACCGGCGCATAGGTCTGGTCTTTGCCGACCAGTGTGATATCTGTGCCGTGCAGGGTGGTGATGAACGGGATATCCCGTCCTGTTTTTTTGAGTATCTGCCGTGCGAAATAGGCTGCAGATGCGTGTGGTATGGCATAATGCACATGCAGCAGATCGAGCTGGTGGTTGGTGATCACATGCACCATAGTGCTGGTGAGCGCCGTTTCGTAGGGCGGGAAGTCGAATAACGGGTACGTCGGTACCGTGACTTCATGGTAGTAAATATTGGGGTGAAAATTCAGCCGTACCGGCTGCTGGTAGGTGATAAAATGTACCTCATGGCCTTTCTCCGAAAGCGCCATACCCAGCTCTGTAGCCAGTACGCCGCTTCCGCCGAATGTCGGGTAACAGACAATGCCTATTTTCATGAAGATCCGTCTATGGGTTATAAAAACAGGCACAAATATCCGAGTTACCCGCGACATAATGACCTTTTGAATTAGTTGATTAGCTAATTAGCCAATCAGCTAATTCAATCGCGAGGGATAAGATAATTAGCTAATCAGCACATTGGCTCACTCCGGTTGCGTATGTGCGAGCAGGTACGCCCGTACCTTACCTGCGGCGGTGTCGTCCAGCTTGGAGCGTTTTACCATGCGCGGCAATATCTTTTCCCATTTCTCCACATTCCGCGATTCCGGGGTGAATAATTTATGGCATTTACCGCAGCTTCCCTGCCAGACAATACGTCCCTCTTCCATCTGCACGTCCGTGTAATTTCTTTTTACTTCTGCTACTTTTTCAGCGGATGTGGTGGCGGTAGTGAGCATGGTCGATGGTATTTTGGGCGAACAGTGACTCAGGATCATGACCGATGCAGACAGGCAGGCAATAGTAAGGGTACGTCTCATAAAAACACATTTTGATGATCAGCCTGCAATATAAACATTATGATGATACGGTAGGGGCAACCACACGGATTGTTCCTACGAATAAAACTGTAGGAAATTATGCCGATATATTACTTTTATCGGATGAAAACATGGTATTCATTTTTACTGCTGTTGTGGCCGGGTAGTGCATTGTATGCGAATGACTCGGTTGCATTACGCCGGATATCCGATAATATACTGCTGCACGGAGCGTGTTATGAAAATTTGCGTACGCTGTGTAAAGATGTCGGACATCGTTTGAGCGGCTCCCCGCAGGCGGAAGCTGCGGTGGCCTGGGG
>JBEBVQ010000230.1:0-4250 GCA_040392625.1 Taibaiella soli
CTGAAAGCCGACAACAAGGGTGAAGGCGGCATCTTTTCGCTGTTTGCGCTCATCCGCAGGCGCGGGCGTTGGGCGATCTTCCCTGCTATGGTCGGTGGCGCCGCCCTGCTGGCCGATGGCATGATCACCCCACCCATCTCCGTCATTTCTGCCGTAGAAGGCTTACGCAACATCCCGGTAATGCACGCCATTGACGATGATACCATCGTGGGAATCGGCCTGGTGATCCTTTCCCTGCTGTTCTTCTTCCAGCAATTCGGTACCGCTTTACTGGGAAAAACATTCGGCTATGTGATGATCGTGTGGTTCTCCATGCTGGCCGTGCTCGGCGTGTATCATATCAGCGACGACTGGAGCATACTCAAGGCGCTCAATCCGCAATATGCCATTGAGCTGCTCACACAATATCCCGGTGGATTCTGGGTGCTTGGCGGCGTGTTCCTTTGTACAACCGGGGCCGAAGCTTTGTATTCGGATCTGGGGCATGCAGGCAGAGGCAATATCCGCGTATCCTGGATCTTCGTTAAAACCTGCCTGCTGCTCAACTATACCGGCCAGGGCGCCTACTTGCTCACGCAACAAGGCGACCTGTGGGATGCCGGCCAGCAGAATCCGTTTTTCCTGCTGATGCCGCAATGGTTCATCATTCCGGGTATCCTTATCGCGGCGCTGGCTGCCATTATCGCCAGCCAGGCGCTGATCTCGGGCTCCTTTACCCTGATCGGCGAAGCCATTAAACTCAATATATGGCCCAAGATGAAGATCAACTACCCTACAGTGGAACGCGGGCAGTCGTTCATCCCCGGCATCAACCTGCTGCTGTATCTCGGCTGCATCGGGATATTGCTTTACTTCCGCAAGTCTGCCAATATGGATGCGGCCTACGGTCTTGCCATTACGCTGTGTATGATCATGACCTCCTGCCTGTTTGCCTGGTTTATGTATATCCGGAATATATCCGTATTCTGGATCGGCATGTACCTGGTTATCTTCCTCGGCATTGAGATTTCCCTGCTGGTGGCCAACCTCGAGAAATTCCCCCATGGCGGTTATGTCACGCTGTTGATCGCCGGCGTTCTTTTCCTGGTCATGTTTACCTGGCACAAGGCCCGGCGTATCAAGAACAGGTATGTGGAGTTTGTCCGGCTGGAGGATTATGTATCGGTCATCCAGGAGCTGAGCAACGACCGGAGCATCCCCAAGTACGCCACGCACCTGGTGTATCTCACCAGCGCCAATAATCCCCAGGAGATTGAGCATAAGGTCATCTACTCCATCCTGCAACGCAAGCCCAAACGTGCCGATATCTACTGGCTGGTGCATGTGGACGTGCTGGATGACCCTTACACGACAGAGTATATCGTACAAACCGTGGTCCCCAACGAGATCATCCGGGTTGAGTTCCGGCTGGGCTTCCGGGTAGAGCACCGCATCCAGTCCATGTTCCGGAAAGTAGTAGAGGATATGGTGCAGAACAAAGAGGTGAATGTCGTTAGCCGCTATGAATCGCTGAGCCGGAATAATGTGACGGGGGATTTCCGGTTTATCGTAATGGAGAAATTCCTGAGCCGTGATAATGCGCTGCCACTGTGGGAGCGGCTGGTGATGCGCGGTTATTTTATCCTGAAGAAACTCAGCCTCTCGGAAGAGCGCGGGTTCGGACTGGATCCGTCGGATGTAACGCTGGAGAAATATCCGCTCATCATATCCCCCGCGCCGGCCTACCGGCTGAAAAGAGTGATGGAATAAACACCGTCATTCACATTTGTATTTTTACCGAAAATACCGTGATCACGGTATAGTGCTTCCACACCTCTAATCATATCTTTGCCCGATATTGTATCCTTTCGGATTAAACAGATATTTTATGGCAAAAATTACGACATGCTCAATCATTACGGGAATGATGTACCTGCTTTCCTTTCAGGCGGCAGCCCAGACATTCCCCCCGCAGATTGACACCTCATTCAAAACCGGTGATGGCTTTAATCCGAACGTACAGACGCTCGTGCTGCAACCGGACGGAAAAATCATAGTCGGGGGTAGCTTTACGTCCTTCGATGGCGTTACCGGGCTTTCCAGGATTGCCCGTCTCAACAATGATGGCACCCTCGATCAGACATTTTCGACGGGTGATATTACCGGACCGACTTTCCCACAAGTAACTGCCCTGGCGCTGCAGGCTGATGGAAAAATTCTTGCCGGCGGGAATTTCACCGAATATGACGGGGTACCGCAGGCAGGGCTTGTACGTCTGCATCCCGATGGCAGCAAGGATGCAAGTTTTAATATCGGTACCGGATTTGAAAAAAATATCAGCCTCGCCAAGATTTCCGCAATCGTCGTCCAGGACGATGGAAAAATCATCGTGGGCGGATATTACGATGAGTACAATGGCGTCACTACCGCAAGTATTGTCCGGCTCGATACAAACGGAGACATTGACCCATCCTTTGTTACAGGCACCGGCTTTGTTAACCGCGAGGTCTATGCCATTATGCTCCAGGACGATGGCAAGGTGCTGATTGGCGGAAACTTCGAAGCTTATAACGGCACACAGGGGATCAGAAAGCTGACGCGCCTGAACAGCGACGGAACACTTGACAACACATTCAAGCAAGATTTTGGCTTCGGTGGCTCAAGCACCATCAATACAATTGAAATAATTGCCGGAGGTAATATTGTCGTTGGCGGTAATTTCCTGAATTTTGGAGGAGAAAGCGCGCGTAATATCATTATGCTCAAAACAGATGGTTCCCGGGACTCTTCTTTCCAGACCGAAACCGGATTTGAGAACGCTGTGTGGGCCATAAAAGGGCTCCCGGACGGGAAACTGCTGGTGGGCGGCCTGTTCCAGAAACACGACACCGTCAAGGCCGAAAGGCTGGTGATACTCAACCCCAACGGCTCCAGGAATATGATGTTCCCGTCTACTTTCGGTTTCAGCAATGCCGTTACCTGCCTGGCCTTACAGGACGACGGCAAAGCCGTGGCAGGCGGTCTTTTTACCGGCTTCATGCCCATCGGCACTGCGCAGGCAGGGTATATAGCCCGGATCATCTTTGATCAATCCGCCTCCGTTGAACATACTACTGAATCCGCTGTAAAAATGGATGTATTCCCCAACCCTGCCCGTTCAGCCATATATATTTCCCTGAGCGCACTACCGGACCACATCCGCAACAGCACCATAAGCATTACTGATGTCACCGGCAAAACAATGCTGGTACAAAAGACAACAGATATGCTGCATGATCAAACCATCGCTATCGACACCCGGCACCTGACCACTGGTATCTACTTCATCAATTTACACACCAGTCAGGGTATATACACGCAGAAAGTCAGCGTCTATTAAAGGCATTCGTGCAATATGCGGAACGCGGCCCCGATATAGCTGATTATATCCCCGGCGATCAATGATTCCGGGGATTCTTTTTGCAGGGCAAGATCGCCGGCAAGCCCGTGCAGGAACACACCGGTAAGCGCCGCATCTTCTGAAGGATATCCCTGTGCCAGCAGCCCGGTAATAATGCCCGTAAGCACATCGCCGCTGCCACCGGTTGCCATGCCCGGATTACCGGTGAGGTTGTACCAGCAAGCGCCTTCGGGCGTTGCGATAGCGGTATATCGTCCTTTCAGCACAATAATACAATTGTAGCGCATCGCCTGAAAACGCGCCTGCTCTACCTGCATCATACTGTTGGCCGTCTTTCCAAATATACGTTCAAACTCTTTGGGATGAGGCGTGAGGATAGAGCCCGGCGGCAACTTCCCCAGCAGATCAGGCTGGAGGGCGATCATATTCAGCGCATCGGCATCCAGCACCACCGGCTGCTTGCTGCGTTCCAGCATCGCTGCAAAAGCATGTAACGTCATTTCCTCCGTACCCAGACCCGGACCGATACCGATGGCGTCCGCTTTTAATCCCGACATATCCTGCACATAGCGGTCGCCGCTGACTGTGCATACTGCCTCCGGCGCCCCCGATTGCATGACGGCCAGTCCGCAGCCCGGGATCCTTGCCCATACCTTACCCGCCCCGGTGCGTGCTGCCGCCCGTACAGCAAGCATTGCAGCCCCCATCATACCATGACTGCCGGCGATGATCAGCGCCGTGCCGTAACTGCCTTTGTGGGAAAATGGACTACGCGGCCGGAGCAGCTGTGCTATCTGCTGCCGCTCCGTTATATAATAGCTGGTATGCGTGGATTCGATAAAAGTGCGGTTGAGGTCGATATCCATAATAT
>JBEBVQ010000231.1:0-4234 GCA_040392625.1 Taibaiella soli
CAGGAAGGCTGGCAACTGGAGCTTGAAGAAGGCGCTGTCATGAATGGATCCACGGTGGAGCATATCAAGGATGCAGCGCCTGTGCTGGGCGCATATTTCGATATACTTTGCGTACGTACTTTCCCGGTGCTGAAAGACAGGGAAGCCGATTACAGCGAGCAGATGATCAACAGCCTGGTCCGCTATGCGGGTATCCCGGTCGTGAGCCTGGAAAGCGCCACCTTACATCCGCTCCAAAGCCTTGCCGATATTGTTACCATAAGCGAACATCTTCCCGTATCGCGTAAGCCCAGGGTGGTGCTCGCGTGGGCGCCGCATGTGAAAGCCCTGCCTCAATGCGTACCCAATTCTTTTGCACAATGGATGAATGCCTGGGGGGGCGCTGACTTTGTGATTGCATATCCGGCGGGGTATGAACTGGATGAGCAATTTACCCGTGGAGCAACAATTACAAACGACCTCAACTACGGTTTGCAAGACGCTGACTTTGTATATGTGAAGAACTGGAGCGCCTACCATCAATATGGCCAGGTATTGTCTGAGGATACCGCCTGGATGCTGACGCAGAAGCACCTGGAGCAAACCAACAACGCACGGGTGATGCATTGTCTGCCGGTGCGGAGGAATATTGAATTGAGTGACGAGGTGCTGGACAGCCCGGCCAGCCTGGTGACGCAGCAGGCCGGTAACCGGGTGTGGGCGGCTCAGGCTGTTTTGTCGGAAATATTAAATGGCGGTGTATGAAGCAATTATTTGTAGTTAAGATCGGCGGACATGTTATTGATGATCCGCAACGACTGCGACAGTTTTTGTACGACTTTGTTGGGCTGCCGGGCCACAAGATATTAGTGCATGGCGGAGGTAAAATAGCAACGGAGACAGGTAAGCGGATGGGGCTGGAGTCGGTGTATGTAGCCGGCCGCAGGGTGACGGATGCAGATACGCTGCGCCTGGTGACGATGGTGTATGGCGGTCTGGTAAATAAAGAAATTGTTGCGCTGTTGCAGGCTGCAGGCGCCAATGCTATTGGTCTGACCGGCGCGGATGGTAACTTGATGAAGGCCGTTAAAAGGCCGGTTGCCGGCATCGATTATGGCTATGTAGGGGATATACAGCAAGGTGGTGTCAATACGGGTCTGCTATCGGTTTTAACAGAAAATAATATGCTGCCGGTTTTGGCGCCGCTGACGCATGATGGCGAGGGGAGCATGCTCAATACCAATGCTGACACTATTGCGCAGGAAGTAGCTGTTGCAATGTCATCTGCGTACCAGGTGCAACTGATCTATTGCTTCGAAAAGCAGGGTGTACTCCGCGACCCGGAAGATGAAACCTCGGTGATCCCGGACATTCGTAAAGATGATTTTAAACGACTGAAAATCGCCGGAGCGATCACCAATGGCATGATACCCAAGCTGGACAATGCATTTGCCGCAATCAGCGCAGGTGTACAGCAAGTGATTATCGGGCAGGCAAATGAAATAAGAGCGCTCATCGCCGGTGAGGCAGGAACAAAAATTTATTAAATGATGATTATGGAAAAATATCACACGGCTGCGGTGGATCTGTTGAAGCAACTGATCTCCATCCCCTCCTTTAGCAGGGAAGAGCAGGGTACAGCCCAACTGATACAGGGATTTTTTCAGGGGAAAGGCATTCCGGCCTCCCGTTTGGAAAATAACGTGTGGGCACGGAATAAACACGCCGACGCTACATTGCCCACGTTGCTGCTCAATTCCCACCATGATACCGTACGGCCGGACAAGCAGTACACGGTTGATCCCTTTAATCCGGTTGTGCAGGACGGGAAGCTGTACGGGCTGGGCAGCAACGATGCCGGCGGCAGCCTGGCGGCGCTGCTTGCTGCTTTTCTGTATTTCTACGACAGGAAGGATCTGAAATATAATCTGGTATTTGCTGCAAGCGCTGAGGAGGAGATCTCCGGGACGGGCGGGATACAGGCGCTCCTGCCGGCATTAGGCACGATCGACTGTGCGATCGTGGGCGAACCTACGCAGATGGAAATGGCAGTAGCTGAAAAAGGATTGCTGGTACTGGATTGTACCGTGTCCGGAAAGGCCGGACATGCTGCAAGGGAGGAAGGAGAGAATGCGATATATAAAGCCATGCGGGATATCGAATGGTTTCGCACCTATCAGTTCCCGGAGCAGTCTCCCCTGCTCGGCCCGGTGAAAATGTCTGTCACCATGATCAATGCCGGTATTCAGCATAATATGGTGCCCGCGCTTTGTAATTTTACCGTTGATATACGGGTGAATGAATGCTATACCCATGAAGCCATATTGGAAAAGGTTCGGGCACATGTTTCCTGCGAGGTGACGCCACGCAGCATGCGGCTGCGTTCGACTGCTATTCCTGAAGATCATCCGCTGGTACAGGCAGGAGCAGCGCTGGGATTAAAGCGTTACGGGTCTGCCACGCTCTCAGATAAAGCGTTGATGCCTTTCCATGCTCTGAAGATCGGCCCGGGCGATTCCGCACGCAGCCATACGGCAGATGAATTTATTTATCTTGATGAGATACGCGGAGGTATTGAAATGTATGTATCCCTGATAGAGCAGTTGGAATTTGAAAATTTGAAGATTTGAAAATGTCTGCAATTCATCATTCATAACTCATCATTCATAACTCAATCCTGATTCATGAAACTCTGGCAAAAAGATACCACCGTTACGGCAAAACAGATTGAAAATTTCACCGTTGGCAATGACCGGGATTTTGATTTGCTGCTTGCACCATATGATGTGCAGGGTACGCTTGCGCACATACAGATGCTGCACGAGGCAGGTCTGCTCACACAAGCGGATCATCATGTGCTGAAACAGGAGTTGGAGCAGATATTGTCCGAAATCCGTTCGGGAGATTTTATCATTGAACCGGAAGTGGAAGATATTCATTCCCAGATTGAGCTGATGCTGACCCGACGTGTAGGAGATGCGGGTAAGAAGATACATACCGGGCGCAGCCGCAATGACCAGGTGGCGGTGGATATCAAGCTTTTTTTGCGTGATGAGCTGCTGCAGATCAAAGACCAGACCGCTTCGTTGTTTGATATACTCGCCGGTCTCAGTGAACAACACCGGAATGTGCTGATGCCGGGTTATACCCATCTGCAGGTAGCCATGCCGTCTTCTTTTGGTTTGTGGTTTGGCGCGTATGCCGAGAGTCTGTGTGATGACCTGGATGTGCTGGCTACGGCGTACCGGATCGTGAATAAAAATCCCCTCGGCAGCGGTGCCGGATATGGCTCCTCTTTTCCGCTCAATCGCGTACGTACCACGAGCCTGCTTGGTTTTGCTTCGATGCACTACAACTCAGTGTATGCCCAGATGAGTCGCGGGCGTACGGAGCATTCGGTTGCAGTGGCGTTGGCTGCTATCGGCGCTACGCTTGGCCGTTTGTCCATGGATGTGTGTCTCTATCTAAGTCAGAATTTTGACTTCATCAGCTTCCCCGATGCGCTTACCACGGGCAGCAGTATTATGCCCCACAAGAAAAATCCGGACCTGTTTGAATTGGTGCGTGGTAAGTGCAGCCGTCTGCAGTCATTGCCCAATGAGCTTACTTTGCTGCGGCATAATCTGCCCTCAGGTTATCACAGGGATGTGCAATTGACGAAAGAGATTTTATTCCCGGCATTGACAGCCCTTCACGATTGCCTGAATATAATGGCTTATGCGCTGCCCCAGATCAAGGTGCGGAAAGATATTCTGGAAGATGATAAATACCGGTATCTTTTTACGGTAGAAGCGATCAATAAGCTGGTAAGCAGCGGGGTGCCGTTCCGCGAAGCATACCGGCAGGTGGGAAATAATGTGGCAGCCGGCAATTTTTCGTATGAAGGATTCGAGCCGGGAAGCCATACGCATGAGGGTAGCATGGGGAATCTTGGCAATAATGAGATCCGCTATGCCTTCGGGAAGGTGTTACGGCAGTTCGACTGACGGGCTCTTCCCGTCTTTAGAGAATGATGACATTTTTTTCTGTGCGTTTTTTTCCCGCAGCTCCTGGATCAACTCATCTTTAGCCCTGATCAGTTCGTCTTTCGTTTGTATAAGCTGTGCTATGGTATCAAATGATTGACCATCTCCTGTTTTGACCGGTACGATGTCATGACGTATCCGGCCGACGAACTACATGTTTGTTATTTTCTTAAAAGCTCCCGGGTATAGGTCATGTAGCTGCGTAACCTTTGTGTCCATGATATTTTCGA
>JBEBVQ010000232.1:0-4218 GCA_040392625.1 Taibaiella soli
GGGTTGTCCTGTCCGGACTGGCCGTCGGATTTTTACAACTGGTACAACTCAGCGAGCTTAAGGGTGAACCTCCAGGTAATACATCCCACTGAAAATTGGAACCGCCCACAGCCAAAAGTTCCACTATATCACCGGGACATAGCGCCGTATCCTGCAGGATACCCGTTGCAGGCCATACATACACGGGAATAACGAAAGTCTGCATGATCGGTATGCCCGGAGGTCTGCAGGTCGAATCCTTAACGGTAAAAGTGAGTATTTTCAGTCCGGTATCCAGGAAGCCGGGTGTCCATACAATACATGCCTGCATGGAATCGGTACCCTGTCCGTTATAGGTGAGCGTGGCGCCGGGAATAGCGGAAGCGCTGTTATCCGTTGTTACCAGTACAGCGCTCGTAGCCGGTGATTTGAGCTCGATGCAAAAGCTAAACGGCGTACCGGAGCAGCCTTCAATACGGTCTCCCACCAGAACGGCATTATCGAGCGAAGGTGTATCGATCTCCACAATCGGCTGTGGGATGTTACAACCAACTACCACGACTTGTATATCACGCATTACCGAACCGATCTTTACACCGTTGCGATATTCCGTCACCCTTGTTGTAATAACAGCCATTTGCTGCAATGCAGGTGTGAAGGATATCTGCCCGGTGACTGTATTTATTGAATAAGTACCACCGGTGGCAAAGGGTTCTGTTAATGAATAGCCGCCTGCATAGCCTATGGGAGTACCGCCCGTGGGATTCCCGGAGCAAGCGGTTGACCCGGTCAGCGGCTGCACGCTTTCAAAGTGGAGTGAGTCGGTGTTTACATCCACGGCCCCGTTATTATAGGTATAAGGCATGCCCATGCATACATATGGTACAGGTTTTACCGAGAAGTAGGGAGACGAGTTCCTTTGCGCCACTTCATTATTTAAAGTAGCTTCAACCCATAAGGTCTGGCTGCCGGGGTTTACAAGATTGTTGATACTTTGATTTCGTGCATTCACGCCGGTATAAAACCGCCAGGTATGGCACCGGGAGGGCAGGGTCACTTCTGCGGCGTATATCCATTCCTGGTAGCCGGGCAGTTGGCCGAAAGCGCAGCGGGTAGGGAACCCCGGGCACCCGGGACTAACTTCAAGGCCATTCGGGCCGGGCACCCGTGGCAAAGTTACTGAAGATGTGCCTGAGCTGCACTCGTTGTAATAGCAAACGTTGACGCTTGTAGGCGCCGTCGCTGTATTGGGAAATTGGGCGGAACCGCAATCACGATAGAACTTGAATATGATCCGATAGGTAGAATCCCGTACCCATTCATATAATAATTCGCCCCCGGCAGCATGGGTTGCATATGCTTTTTGCGTACCCGATATACCGCAGAAGCATATAGTCAATAATACAAGGAATAGGAGTGACTGTTTTCTCATACATCTCTTTTGGAAGTCGTGCATTTAATATTTCTATCAATCCACAATTTAATAAGGCCGGTATAGCCCATGCGCAAGGTACATAAAACTTTGGGAAATACTATATCCAAATGGGGCATTTATACCCATTTATGGATAAATCGCAAAACTGCCATTATGGAGTAACTATAAATTATGTATTTTCTATTTAAAGACAATATATTGTTCTGTTATCGGGTTTGCGATGTATCAAGTAATGAATCAACAGCGGTTGCGCCTTTTTTCTGCGGATCCCAGCTGAGCTTTACGTTCCCGTCGCCGTCATCGCGGGCACGCAGGTATAATGTGATCCCTTTCTTTTTGCGTTCAGACCTCGGTATGATATCTTCATTAACATCGAACCCATCTTTTGCCGGGTTACGAAGCGGAATGGCCATCGCAATATCCGTACCTGCTGTAAAGCCATAAACACCTTTGATGTCTATATACAAGGCGCTGGATGAAATAGTCATCGGGTGTATGATGACCTTGTCGCCTTCAATATCCAGCCGGTTACTGATGTCCTTGAAAACGATATGTGAAAGATTACGTTTTTTAAAAGCAAACTTTGATATTTTAAGCAGCGGCTCAAAATTGATCAGCTCGCCGTTCTGCAGGGAAAAATCCACAAATCCCCTGGTGGAATGCGGCAGCAGCGTCCCTTTGTCTGTAATATTGCCGCGGAGCCGGGCTGTAGCGCTGAATCGCCCTTTCAGATTTTTATCATCCAGGACTTGCAGGCCGAAGTTGTCGAATGCATAAAACAACTTATTAACAGCCACGTTGGTAATATCTGCTGTTATGTCGAACGGGTTGTTGGCGGCTTCCTGGTTGATGCTGCCGGATGCCGAGATGGCGCCGCCGGCATGTTGCAGTTTTATGCCGGAAAGCTTAATTTCAGATTGCGACAGAGAGGTTTGTGCGCGTATGTTCGTAGCCAGGAAATTATGGTAGCGCACTTTATTAAACCGGACATCCAATACGATATTGCTTGCATCCAGCACTTTGTCGAGCTGATTGATGATTTTCGCGGCCCCCTTGTTCCGGGCAGCAGCTTTGCTGCTGCGGGCGGGTGTATATTGTTGCCGTTTGGTGAGGAAGGGTACAAAATCGTTGAGGTCAATCGCGTCGCTGGTGGTCTGCCAGTTGATCGTTACTTTGCCGGGGTCGGCAAAATAAAACCGGAAGAAATCCTGTGCGCCGCCATTCATCGCCACGCTGCTGTTGCGCGTACGGAAGGAGATGTTTTTGAAGAGGATATTGTCCTCCTGAAGCAGCAGTTCGGCATTGGTGCCTGAAACGGATAGTTGACGCGGCAGATAAGTGAATGCTGCATTCGCTATCCGGATATGTCCGTCAAGACGGGGATGCAGGGTGTCGTCTGTCATGATGCCTCCCCGGTAGTGTATCCGTACGTCCGCACGACCGTCTTCAAAGAAAAAAGGAAGCGGTACGGGCACATCATTCATTTGTTTTAGAGGGAAAGCCGAAGCGAAGCTGAACTGCAAGAGCGGATAGGCAAGGTTCTGAAGCCGTATGGAATCGGAGGTGAACGGTATGCCGCCCCATTTTCCGCTGGCCTGCCGCAGTACGACCACCGTATTGGAATCACTATGGCCGTGGCCGGGTATCATCTCATTGAGAAAATAGCCGTCGAAAGTACATTCCGTAAAATCGGCAAAGGGAGTTTCGAGATCATTGAGCGCAGTACGCCATTCCACCAGCACCGTAGGCGTATCCCGGAATTTCATATGGCCCCTGATATCGGCCCGGAGGTCCATCGGGTCTTTGAAGAAAATGCTGTCCAGCTTGCTGTAGATGCTGGGAGAAAGCCAGGCCGCAGCCGTCTGGAAATGCGTCTTATCCGAGTGTATCTTTATAATGAACGGCGGCGGTGATTGCCCGAAAGAAAAGCTGGCGGAAATATTGATCCATGATTTGTCGATGCGGATCTGCTGGTTTTCGACGATCAGCGATTTGTCCTCAGGATCGAAACGGATATCAAGATTTGATCGCAACGTGACGCCTTTGAGGAAGCTGCCCTTGTCTGTATTAAAGGTAAAGCTTTGCACATGTGCCGATAGTTTCAGTGCGGCTTCCCATATCTTGTTTTTCTGTTCTACCGTTCCTTCCAGGTCATTAAAATGAATGCGGAAATCTTTTTGCTTGATATAATCCCGCATCATCAGTGTGACATGCTCGAGACTGAACCTGCGGAATGAAAGATCGGCGCCTTTTTTCTTCTTCTTTTCTTTCTTCTCTTCCAGCAGGTATTTATTGGAATAACCGCTGCTGTCGGTGAAAATATAAAAATAACCATCAGCCGCTGTGACCTTACGGATGTCTATTTTTTTCCGGATCAGGTTAAACGGGTTCAGGCGAACGTAAAGCGCCTGCAGTTCCACGAGGCTGCGGCCATGATCCTCCCATAGGCTGTCGCGGAGCGCCACCTCCGAAAGTGCCACCGAAATGCTCGGAAAACTCTTCCACAATACCGGTTTCATGTCCCTGATGATCACGGTGCCGTTTACTTCTTCACTAAGGGTTTCCGTAACCTGCGCGAGGAGCTCTTTTTTGTGGCTGTGTATATACCATGCTATAGCGATCCAGAGCAAGAGCAGGGAGGCAAGTAAGATGATCAGGATGCGGAAAGCAATACGTAACCAACGGGGGAACATGGGCCGGTTTGATTAGTGGGACACTAATATACGAAATAAACCATGCCAATATGCATGGATAATCATGCCACAACACCTTCCAGGTCGTAATCGTATGCTTTTGTGATCTTT
>JBEBVQ010000233.1:0-4217 GCA_040392625.1 Taibaiella soli
CCGCTGCCTGAACATGTGTGGTGGCCGGCTTCTTATCAAGCAGGCCGGTAGCCGACAGCAGGAAGGCGCCGGTACAAAATCTGGCGATCTCGGCTCCCCGCTGCCGCTGCAGATGGAGCCAGGGGATGAACGATTTATTGTCGGACAGGACAGTTGCCATATCCTGCGGTGCAAATGCAGGGATCAGGATGAGATCTAATCCCGGCGCGTTATCGGGCGTATAGGCATCGTGTGCAGAATAGGTGTGACGGACAGCATCCGGGAGATGCACATACGAAATATTGAAAAAAGGGGGCTGGCGTTCCGCTACGTAAAGCTGATTCACAGATTCAAAAACATCCAGAATAGCGGCAACGCTTAAAAGACGATGTCCCTGAGTGAGTAAAATACCGAGTTGTATCATCTTGCTCCTTCTTTAGGTGTTTACAAAAATAGGAGAACAATTTTCCGGATAGCAAAAAAAATCTTATAAAACGACGATTATTTTGTCCCGGATACACCGTTAAGATGACTGCTCCGACGCCTCCTTCCCTTATATCCGTGTATTATTTTTGTGATAAAATAAAATGCTGTAAACAGCACGCTCCGCAGGAGCAGTATTATAACTGAAATAATTATGGTGACGATAAGTGAGG
The DNA here is from genome assembly GCA_040392625.1 of Taibaiella soli. GTDB lineage: Bacteria > Bacteroidota > Bacteroidia > Chitinophagales > Chitinophagaceae > JBEBVQ01. The sequence goes on from JBEBVQ010000233.1 coordinate 636, forward strand.
TTATGGTATTCAGTACAAATGTTATGGAACCCGGTCAGTCGGAACTGTTGATTAAGCAGTTGCAAGAGCACTTTCCGAACAGCAGGATCAGTTTTGATCTTGAAGACTGCGACAAAGTACTGCGGGTAGCGGGGGAGGACATTGATCAAAAAGAAGTGGTTCGCCTGCTGCGCATTGCAGGGTATTGGTGTGAGATGATGTTATAGCAACGGCGACACCAACCTGGCCGTTTTCTCCAGGAACTGTTTGTACACCGGGCGTGCGCGCCAGCTTTTTATTTCGATACGGACGGCGTCTTTCAGGTCTTCGTGAAAAATATCACACAGTTCCTGCGCGGTTTCCGTATTATACACAATGGCATTTACTTCAAAATTCAGCTCAAAGCTCCGGTGGTCCATATTCGCCGTGCCTACGATCGCCACTTTTCTGTCGGTAACCATTGTTTTGGCATGGATAAATCCTTTTTGGTACAGATAGATCTCCACACCGGCATTGAGCAGATCATCGTAAAAAGACCAGGCAGCAGCATTTACAAACCAGGAGTCGGAAATGCCGGGTACGAGCAGCTTTACACTCACCCCGCCCAGCGCAGCTACGGTAAGCGCATCCAGGATGCTCTCACCGGGAATAAAGTAGGGTGTTGTGATCAGTATCTCTTCTGATGCAAGATTGATCGCCTGCAGCATGGCGTAGAGGATCGTAGGCGTATCCGAATCCGGGCCGCTCGCGGCTATCTGTATGATCTTGTCGCCCTTCACAGGCAGCGAAGAAAAACGCGGGAAAAACACTTCATCCGGCTGCAGGCTGTCATTGGCGCAGAAATTCCAGTCGCACAAAAAAAGATACTGAAGGTGATTGACGCCCGGGCCTTCGATACGCAGATGGGTGTCCCGCCAGAAAAGTCTTTCCGGGCGATCCGGATCATTGACATACCGGTCGCTGACATTGATCCCGCCCACGAATGCAATATATCCGTCAATGACGATTATTTTCCGGTGGTTGCGGTAATTGAGCCGGTTGGCCAATGCGATGAAAATGACTTTGTGGAAAGGGAATACTTTTACGCCGGCCTCTTTCAGGCGGCGTACTCTCGTCTTGCGGATAGACCGGCTCCCGAAATCGTCGTAGATAAAACGTACATCCACCCCTTCTTTGGCTTTCCGGATCAATACTTGTTCGATGGCCCTGCCGATTTCATCATCTTCATAAATGTAGTATTCAATGTGAATGTGGTTCTTCGCCAGTTCCATCGACCGCAGTACCTCCGCGAATTTCTGTTCACCGTTTATCAGCAGGCTTACGGCGTTGTTGCCGGTCAACACGCTTTGGCTGTCATTGGCCAGCATGTACACCAGTTCCCGTTTGTTTTGAAGGAATGCACTTTTCTCAAAAGTCTTCCGGGAATGGTTAAACATATCTGCCCTTAACTTCTTAGCCAGCTTATCATCATCTGTCAGCTTTTTACTGTACATTTTCCGCTTACGGTAATTGATGCCGAGGGAAAAATAGATCAGGATGCCCGCCAGCGGAAGAAAAATGACCAGCAGCATATACGCTAATGTTTTGGTGCTGCTCCGGGTATCGTAGATAATGCGCAGGCAGACGGCTATTACCACCGCTATGTAAATGATCTCGTAAATGATCAGCCAGTATGTCTGGGTAAAAGAAAACATAACCGGTTGTACGCTGTTTGTTACTTACAGTCGTAAACAAAGATATACAGGAAAGATCATCTTACAATGTACCAGTAATCACGTGCGACCGTTGCAGTAGCTGCTCGATCTCGCGTTCCCGTTTGCGTATCTGCACCCGTATAGGGGAGAACATCCAGGCAGACCTGAGCCGTGACAGCCGGTCTTCAGGAGGGAGGAATATCAGCCGTTTGAGCCATCCCCAGGCAACAAAGTGCCGGAACACTCCCGACAGCCTGATATAATACACAACCGTGCTGCTGTCGCATTGGGCCAGCACCGCTTCCAGCTCGTGGGGGTCAACCAGTGAGGATATACACAATACGGCTCCCTGCCGGGCATTAAAATAGCTGCTTACCGGTGTATCCTGCTGCCATTCGCTGTTGCTGATGATCCGGGCTGCCCGGCCGGCGGCATCTGTATCTTCGGGCAGGCTGAACCGCTGATCCGGGATATAGCGCATTTCCCATTCTTTTTTTGCCAGCGTATCATAAACAGTCCACACACGGTTCTTGTAATAGTTCAGCATTTCGCTGAAGTATCCATCGCCGAACCATTGCTTCTTTACGGACGCTTCAAAAGAAGCATAGAAGTACAGGTGGGAGGCATAGGGCTCGAACATTTCAGGGATCCGGACCACCAGCTCCCGGTTTCGGGCGTACACCTTCCAGACAATCCGCCGTACATCGTCGCCGGCTTCAAAGTCTTTATAATTGAGGTATTCCCCTTCCACCCGCCGCATCTGTTCGATCCGTACATCCGTGGTCTCGGTCTTTTTCGGGAAAGCTTCGTGCTCTGCGGCTTCTGTAAGCGTGGGCGGCTGATAGAACTGACCATTCAAGGGTTGCCGCACCGGCAGGGACAGCAATTGCAGCATATCTTCGAAATAGATGAAGCCGCCCTGCAACTGGTACTCCCGGATGTCGGGCAGCAGCAGGCGACTGCGGCCGCTGATGGCTATCCGGCGCAGGCTGTTTTCTTTTCTTTTATTGGAGAGGAGCGGGAATTTCCCCGTCATCTGGTGATCGTCATAAAACAACCTGCCTTTAACGAACCCGAGCAGGGGCCTTCGCGTGCCCTGTAGCTGCGCATCGATATATAGCCGCGGACTTTTGCTGCCTTTGGTTTCGGTGGTAAAGCGCAGGTCGAGCAGCGGACCTTTCTTTTTCTGCAACCACAGATAATGCAGCCAGGACAGCAGGGCGCTGATAACGGACACGCCGGCGAGAGCCGTTACAAACCAATACGCGATCTTCCCCATCAGCACAACCAGTGCCCGGAATGAATCGGTGTCGGCAGCCGGGTCTTCTGCCGGTGCGGAATATAATATGCGGTAGCACAGCCAGACCGCCAATACCCATAGCACTGTATTGATCGTAAACGGAATGTACTGGGACAGATAGCGGGCTTTCTTCCGGATTTGCTTGAGGCTCATGAATACGAGGCGTAACCAGCTAAAGTACAAAAAACGCGGGCAAAAATTTGTTAAAGCTGCCGGGTCACAGGTGAGAAAATAAACCATTAAGGCATTGAGGGGTTTTAGATCATTAAGGTCAAATCAGTTCTTAATGACCTTAACTTCTTAATGTTCTTAATGGTTCGATTTTGTGTGTCCCAATATATGGCGCATTCATCAAATGCCTTAGCTTTGCCGTTTTTTTAAGTCTATCCCCATGGATAAACCTGTTTTATTGCTATTGCCGGTAATCTCTGCGCTGATCGCATGGTTTACCAACTGGATCGCCATCAAGATGCTCTTCCATCCAAGACGCCCTATAAATGTATTGGGCATGAAGATCCAAGGAATCTTTCCCAAAAGGCAGCAGCAGATCGCTGCGAGGCTTGGCGCGCTTGTTGCTCGGGAGTTGCTGCATTTCGTCGAGATCGGCGT
>JBEBVQ010000234.1:0-4178 GCA_040392625.1 Taibaiella soli
AATTGGAACAATGATAAATTCTATGGACAATAACATAACATCAACACGACATTCAATGGCCTGCCTAATTGATATGATCATAATGCAAACAACCGGGACGATCGCAACACATCTGTCCCCCCTTGCGCTTTACGCAGATTAAATGTAGTTTTGCACGAATTTTCCTTGTAAATACACTATTTTAAAATACATGAACTTCCAACTCACAGAAGAACAATTAGCCGTCCAGGCCGCAGCCCGCGATTTCGCACGGAATGAATTATTACCCGGTGTTATCGAACGCGACGAACATCAGAAATTCCCGACTGAACAAATCAAAAAACTCGGTGAACTGGGATTCCTGGGTATGATGGTAGACCCGAAATATAATGGCTCCGGCATGGACTCGGTTTCTTATGTGCTGGCTATGGAAGAAATTTCAAAGGTCGATGCATCCACATCGGTTTGTATGAGCGTGAACAACTCGCTGGTGTGCTGGGGGCTGGAGACTTTCGGCAGTGAAGAACAAAAACAAAAATACCTGACCCAACTCGCTTCCGGCGAAAAACTCGGCGCCTTCCTGCTGAGCGAACCGGAAGCAGGCTCTGACGCAACATCCCAGCGCACTACTGCGGAAGATAAAGGAGATCATTACCTGCTCAACGGCACTAAAAACTGGATCACCAACGGCAGCAGCGCTTCTTACTACCTGGTGATCGCACAGACCTATCCGGAAAAAGGACACAAAGGTATCAACGTATTGATCGTTGAAAAAGATTCACCCGGTGTGACCGTTGGCGCCAAAGAAAACAAGCTGGGTATCCGTGGCAGCGATACGCACAGCATCATGTTCCAGGACGTGAAAGTGCCCAAGGAAAACCGGATCGGCGAAGACGGTTTCGGCTTCAAGTTTGCCATGAAAACCCTTACCGGCGGCCGTATCGGCATCGCCGCGCAGGCGCTTGGCATCGCCAGCGGGGCCTATGAGCTGGCATTGAAATATTCGAAGGAGCGTAAAGCCTTCGGCACCGAGATCATGAACCACCAGGCGATTGCCTTTAAGCTGGCGGATATGGCTACCGCCATTGAAGCGGCCCGTCTGCTTTGCCTCAAAGCCGCCTGGCAAAAAGACCAGGGCATGGATTATACCCAGTCGGCGGCCATGGCCAAGCTGTACGCTTCCGAAATCGCACAATGGGTGACCAGCGAAGCAGTGCAGATCCACGGCGGTTATGGTTATGTAAAAGAATTCCACGTAGAGCGCCTGATGCGCGATGCAAAAATCACCCAGATCTATGAAGGCACTTCCGAAGTGCAGAAGATCGTGATCAGCCGCGGCGTACTAAAAGGATAACCTATTTCGGAATTGAAAATTGAAAGTTGAGAATTGAAAATGAATAAGTACTCCATTTTCAATTCTCAACTTTCAATTTTCAATTAAATAAAACCGTATCTTTGCCGCCACTTATAAAAAAGTTCTTAATTAGATGATTTCATTTTCGAGCTTCCCCCTGCGGGAAGAATTGACACGTGCCGTATCGGATCTTGGCTTTGAAACCCCCACCCCCATCCAGCAAAAAGTACTACCGCTTCTCTTATCCCAGCCCCGCGACATTATCGGCCTGGCTCAGACAGGTACCGGTAAAACTGCCGCCTTCGGACTTCCGCTACTGCACCACATGGACGTTGCACAAAAACAAGTGCAAGCCCTGGTTCTAAGCCCTACACGGGAATTGTGTATGCAGATCCAGGAAGATTTTAAAAAGTATGGGCAGCATATGCGCGGACTGAAATCCACAGCCGTGTACGGAGGTGTGCCCATAGGCGGGCAGATCCGTGAATTGCGTACCAATCCGCAGATCGTGGTCGCAACGCCGGGGCGCCTGATAGACCTCCTGGAGCGCAAAGCGCTTTCCCTTGACGATGTACAATATGTAGTGCTTGACGAGGCAGACGAAATGCTGAACATGGGCTTCCGCGAGGATATAGACTTTATCCTTAAAAATACGCCCAACCGCGAATATACCTGGCTCTTCTCCGCCACCATGAGTAATGAAGTACGCGGGATTGCCAAGCGTTTTATGAAGCAATGGGAAGAAGTTTCCGTAGCGGCGGCCAACGTCACGAACGAGAATATTGACCACCAATACTACATCACCAACAACCATCACCGTTTTGAAACGCTGCAGCGGTTGCTCGATTTTACACCTGGCATCTACGGTATCATCTTCACACGTACCAAGCAGGATTGCCAGGAGATCGCGGAAAAGCTGATGCGCCAGGGATACCATGTAAGTCCGCTGCACGGCGATATGGATCAGAAGATGCGCAGCAAAGTGATGGAGCGGTTCAAGAACAAAACACTCCAGGCTATCGTAGCCACAGATGTGGCCGCCCGCGGGATTGATGTCAACGACATTACCCACGTGATCAACTACGAATTGCCCGACGACCCGGAAGTATATACACACCGCAGCGGACGCACCGCACGTGCAGGTAAATCCGGCATCTGTATGTCTATCGTATCACCACGCGAGATCGGCAGTATCCGCTCTATCGAACGCATCGTCAAGTCCCGCTTCAACAAATGTGACATCCCGGACGGTGCCGAAGTCGTACGGAAACGTCTTTTCTTCCAGCTTGCATTGATTGAAACAGCCCAACCCGATCCCTCATTTGCTGCCATATATAAAGACGCAATCCACGAGCGGTTTGCAGAAATGGATAAGGATGAACTGATCAACCGCCTCTTGTGGCTGCAGCTCCGCGACACAATAGATGTGTACCAGGATGCCAAAGACCTGAACGCCGGCTACGAACAGTCCGGCCGCGCAGGCCATGCCGGCAAAGAATGGGTACGGCTGTTCATCAACCTCGGCGCCAAAGACGGCATGACCCCGGCTAAGCTCGTGAGCTTTATCGCAGATATGACAGACCTGGAACCTGCTGTCCTCGACCGTGTTATGGTACGGGACCTGAGCAGCTTCTTTAATGTGCGTGCCGATGCCGCTGAATTTATCCGGGAAGTACTGCCGACCAAAAAATTCAAACATCGCAAGATCCGGGTAGAAGAAGCAGAGCAACGTCGCAGGGAAAGTGCGCCAAGAAGCTACGGATCAAGGCGTTCGGAAGACCGGTTTAATAAATCCGGGCATTCAAATTTTAACAAAAGGCATTAACATTAAATCTAATAAAAGTGCCCGGTTAAAGCGGACATTGCATATCTTTGCATCCGAACCAAAAAAATGAACATGAGGCTGATTGTATTATTAAGCGCATTATTCTTTTCCGGTTTTCAGGTACATGCACAGCGTGTATTTGATAATAAACCGCTTGCACAGGGTATCGCCAGCTATTACCACGATAAATTTGAAGGCCGCCCCACTGCTACCGGTGAGATCTTCGATAACGGAAAATTCACCGCAGCCAGCAACCGTCTGAGGTTGGGTTCTTATGTAAAAGTCACCAACCTAAACAACGGACGTGTGGTATATGTACGTATCAACGACCGTATGGCTGCCACCAACAAACGTGAAATAGATATGGCAAGCGTTGCTGCCGAACAGCTCGGCTTCATCAGTCAGGGACTGGCCAAAGTGATCGTGGAGATCGTTCCCGCCGATGAAGGAAAAAAAGGCATTCTTGCACAGCGCGAGTTTATAGCTTCGAGGCAAAACGAATTGTAAGCTGTGTCTTTCATAACCTTGATTTTTTTTTGTTACAAAAACTCCGGATACTCCGGAGTTTTTTTATGCTTGTAACGAACACAGGTTTCACTTCTCTTTTAACAAAGCATAACATCAGGACAGGCTAATTTTGGCGATGCTTTTAATGTGACAAATGTGTTGAATGTGGGAAATGTGTTTTATCACATTTTTCACATTCAACACATTTGTCACATTTTTATAACTATCGAAATTAACTGATACACCAATCAGTTAATTAACCTTATTATAAAATCATGAAAAAAACACTGGCAAATATCAAACTATCCGTATTAGACTTGGCAACGGTATTGCAAGACCATACGCCGGCAGACAGCTTCCGGAACAGTATGAACCTCGCCAGGCATGCGGAGCGCCTGGGATATGAACGGTTCTGGCTCGCCGAACACCACAGTATGCCCAGCGTGGCCAGTTCCGCCACAGTTGTATTGATCGGCTATATTGCAGGCGGCACATCACGCATACGTGTCGGTT
>JBEBVQ010000235.1:0-4171 GCA_040392625.1 Taibaiella soli
AAAGGAAAGTTTGCCAGCCGGAATGTGCTGCAGACCTATACGCTGCTCGATACCATACAGGAGTTCGGCTTTGATGCCTGTATTGGCGGCGCCCGCCGGGATGAAGAGAAAGCACGCGCCAAGGAGCGGATATTTTCCGTTCGTGATGAGTTCGGCCAGTGGGACCCCAAGCTGCAGCGCCCTGAACTGTGGCATATTTATAACGGACGGATCCACAAAGGGGAGAACGTCCGCGTATTCCCGATCAGCAACTGGACGGAGCTGGATATCTGGAATTACATCCGCAGGGAAAAGATCGCATTGCCATCCATCTATTTCTCGCACGAAAGAGAAGTGATCGAGCACGAACGCCAACTGGTGGCCGTTTCGCCCTTTATCCGGGTCGATAAAACGGATGTAGTGCAGCGCCGCCGGGTAAGATACCGCACCGTAGGTGATATGACCTGTACGGCAGCGGTGAGTTCTGAAGCGTCTTCCATAGACGATATTATTAACGAGATCATCCTGACGCGCACCAGCGAAAGAGGTGAAACCCGGATCGATGACCGCATTTCGGAAGCGGCTATGGAAGACCGGAAGAAGAACGGGTATTTTTAGTATAAACTGTATTTACAAAAAAGAACATGGACTTATTGAGATTTATAACTGCAGGCAGTGTAGACGATGGGAAGAGTACCCTGATCGGGCGCCTGCTGTACGATAGTAAGAGCATACTTACCGATCAGCTTGAGGCGATCGAGCGGGCCAGCAAGAACAGGGAAGACGGCGCTATTGACCTGGCGTTGCTTACAGACGGCCTGCGTGCGGAAAGAGAACAAGGCATCACGATTGATGTGGCCTATAAATATTTTTCTACGCCGAAGCGGAAATTTATTATAGCAGATGCGCCCGGTCATGTACAGTATACACGTAATATGGTCACCGGTGCATCCAACTCAGATCTGATCATTATTCTCGTGGATGCTCGTAACGGCATCGTGGAGCAGACGCGCAGGCATTCCATTATCGCATCCTTGCTGGATATGCCGAATGTGGTGGTGGCGGTGAACAAAATGGATCTCGTGAGTTACGATGAACGTGTATTTGAGCAGGTGAAAAAAGATTACGAGCCGATTGCTGCGCGGCTGTCGCTGAATAATGTGCATTACATCCCCATCAGCGCGCTGAACGGCGATAATATTGTGGAGCCGTCCGATCGTTTGTCCTGGTACCAAGGAGGCTCTCTGCTCAGTTTTATGGAGCAGGTGCCGCTCCATGGGAATTCGGAGGCCAGGCATGCCCGGTTCCCGGTACAGTATGTGATACGGCCCCAGACGGATGAATATCACGATTACAGAGGCTACGCAGGCAAGGTGCTTAGCGGCATCTATCGTAAAGGAGATGAAGTAATGGTACTTCCTTCGGGGATCAGCAGCAGGATACTGCGTATAGAATCTGCCGGCAGGGAAATACCGGAGGCATATGCGCAGCAAAGTGTGGTGCTCCACCTCGAAGATGATATAGACATCAGCAGGGGCGATATGATCGTCCGGGCAGACGACCAGCCGGAGGTATCGCGGGAGCTGGAAGTGCTGGTCTGCTGGATGGATCAGAAACCGCTCGTGCCGGGCAGCCGCTACCTGATACAAGTCAATAGTAAGACGGTTCCGGCTATTGTGCAGGAGATCCGGTACAAAGTGGATGTAAACACACTTGAAAGAAGTAACGCTGAAAAAGCCGGCCTGAATGAAATTGCCGGTGTAAAATTAAAAACAGCATCCCCGGTGGTGTACGACCCGTATAAAAAGCTGCGGGCCAACGGCGGGATGATCTTCATAGATGAAACGAGCAATGTCACGGTAGGAGCGGGACTTTTTCAATCAGTATAACCGGTAGTATATGCGCTGTTGTTGATAATGCCATCACATTGTTGCTGATATAAACCGCGTAAAGCGGCATGTAAATACCCCGTCCGGGCGGGGGTGGGGAAGCTGTGTCTTTCCGGAAGCCCGGCAGTGTACAGAAAGGCTTTTTTAAAATGATAAGAATATGCAAACAGGAAAAGTGATCATCGCAGGAGCGGGCCCGGGAGATCCCGATCTGCTCACATTAAAAGCTGCGCGTTACCTGCAGCAGGCGGATGTGGTACTGGCCGACAGGCTGGTCAGCAGGGATATCCTGCGGGATTATGCCTGCCCGTCTGCACGGATCCTGTATGTAGGTAAGGAAGGAAGATCCACTGCCTCTGTTTCGCAAAAGAGCATTAATGAACTGCTGGTTGCCTATGCATATCAAAGCCGGCTGGTCGTCCGTCTGAAAGGCGGCGACGTAGCTTTCTTCTCAAATGTGCTGGATGAATTGCTTACGCTGCAGCAGCACAGCATCCCGTATGAGATCATCCCGGGTATCACCGCCGCATCCGGCGCATCTGCTTATGCCGGTATCCCGCTGACGGCAAGGGGATACGCGGATTCTGTACGCTTTCTGACACACTTCAATAAAAATGATCGTCCGGATGCTTACTGGGCGGGGCTGGCAGCTACAGATGATACGCTGGTCTTTTATATGTCCGGCGCCGGGTTGCCTGCATTGGCCGGGCAGCTTCTGCAGCAGGGCATATCTGCGGATAAGATGATTGCAGTGATAGAACAGGCGACTACTCCATACCAGCACGTCCGGTTATACCGGTTTGATGATTTTGGAAATTGGGATGCAAAAGATTTTATATCGCCCACGCTGATCATCATTGGGAAGGTAGCGGCGCTTCATCAGCAATTTGGCTGGCGTGATAATGCCCGCGACACCGGAAGGTATTTCAGAGCGGCCGCCGCATTGTAGTATGAATAACGTTTAATCAGTAAAATAATTATAGTGCCATGTTAGCAACAGTCAAACAGAATGCCTTTCAGGAGCTTGTTTCCGGCGCTTCTTACGAAGAGATCGTATGGATGAATGGATTCCTTACGGGCGTATTGTCTGCCGGAGGCGCCGCAAGTGCGGCAGCCGAAGTCACAACGGCCACCGCTCATAAGCTGCCCTCAAAGATCACCATTGTATATGGTACGGAAACGGGGAATACCAAAAGCCTGGCTGCGAGGCTTGCCGCTGCGGCAAAGCAAAAAGGGATCGGCGTGAAGCTGGCAGGCCTGGATCAGTACCGCGTATCAGACCTTACGAAAGAACAATACTTCTTTGTCGTGATCAGCACGCAGGGAGATGGCGATCTGCCGGTAACAGCCGTTAAATTCCATGAGTACCTGCAGCAAAACGATCCGGACATCAGCCGGTTACAGTTTGCTGTACTGGCGCTTGGAGATTCGTCCTATCCTCTGTTTTGCCAGGCGGGTATCGTGGTGGATAAGCTGCTGGAAGATAAAGGCGGGAAGCGGTTGCTCCCGGTGTGGCAATGCGATACGGAATATGAAGAACCGGCTAACCGGTGGTTTCAGCAGGTGCTGGATACACTAAGCAGCGGTGATGGTGCGGCGCCATTGGCAAAGGCAGTCGCTAACGCTGCTGTCTCTTCCGGGAAACAGGTATATCCGGGCAGCATCCTGGCAAGTATCAATCTGAATGATCGCGGTTCTGCTAAGGAAACATACCATATTGAAATTGCTGCAGAGTCGGTAGCGTATCAGCCGGGTGACTCGCTGGGCATCGTACCTGAAAATCCGGAGGATGTGGTACAGGAGATCCTGACGCTTGCGGGGGCAGATCCCTCAAAAGAAATTGTGTACCGCGGTACGACAGGTTCCTGGTATGATCTGTTCAAAAAGAAGATCAATGTTGTTTATCTCCCTGAACGGGTGGTACGCAAGTACGCGGAAATCGTACAGCAGGATATTCCCGGTACACGGATGGGGCTTGCCGACCTGCTGAAGATATACCCGGTAAAAGATGTTGCCCAGTTTGAGCAGGTCACGGATATACTCGAGCCGATTGCTCCGAGATTGTACTCCATCTCCTCTTCCCCCGCTGCCCATGAAGACGAGATCCATATTACTGTGGCAAAAGACAAGTTCGAGGTGAACGGAGAAACAGGGTATGGGCTTTGCTCCGGCTTCCTGTCTGCACTGCCGGAGCAGACGGAAATTTCTTTTTACATACATCCCAATAAGCAATTCCGTTTGCCGGCTCCGGAAAAAGTCATCATTATGTTCGGCCCGGGAACCGGTATTGCGCCGTTCCGTTC
>JBEBVQ010000236.1:0-4115 GCA_040392625.1 Taibaiella soli
GCTAATTAAATGAATTACTTCACTTCTTCGTAGTCAATATATTCCCCCTGCTTTTTAGGCTGCTGCGGCTGTTGGGATGGTGATGAGTTATTCTTGCCTCTTTGCATTTCCTCCATTTCCTTTTGCATATGGCGCAGCTTCTGGTTGGTCATACGGGTGATCTGGAACAGCGGAAACAGGAACCGTACAATAAACCGGAACAGGAAGAAAAACAGTAAAAAGTAAAGGATGAATTTTACCATGACTCATCAAAGGTACGAAACCGCACACAGCAGTCCGTTAATGAAAATATAATAAAATTGAACCGGACATCAGGATGGGCGGCTTGTAACCGGAATGCCCTGCATGAGCGCTTTGATGGATAAATAACGGGTATTAGTTGTTCAACTGCCGCATATAGTCATCCATACCTTTGTCTTCGTAGGTGGTATAGAGTGTGCACCAGTGCCCTACAAGGGATAAGCCCCAGGCAGCAGTGATCCATGCCGGCCAGGGGTACACCCAGCTATCGGCGCCCAGATCGTAAGTAAACCACATGATCGCATTGACGATCGCAAATACCAGCACATGTAAAACGAAGATCCTTTTTTGTTTGCTGGTCGGCAGTATCCTTTGTGACATGGAAATCAGATTTGAAAGCAAAGATAAGCGGGAATCGGGGATTTTGGAAATTTGAATAATTATTAAATTATCAGGAAAATGCAGCAAATGTGTTGAATGTGACAAATGTGTTATGGCATTTCCATCCCCGGCACATGTGTCAGATTCTCAAACAAATTGGTATTATTGTGCGTTTTTTATATGAAGAAACTCCTGGCTGGTCTGAAGAACAAGCATTTCCTGTCGCTGGCGGGTAACGGTATTATGTCGGTGCTGGGGATGGTGACGATCGCCTTGCTGTATCGCGCCCTGCCGGCTGAAGATACGGGTAAATGGGTGTTCTTCCTGTCGATGCTGCTGCTGGTGGATACATTCCGCTCCGGGTTTATCACAACAGCATTTATCAAATTTTCTGCCGGGGCCGATGCTAAAAGGGCTGACGCAATAGCCGGAGCTACCTGGTATGTGGCGGGCAGCATTACGGCTATTATGTTGCTGCTGAATTTTATTGCGCTGCTGTTTGCAGACCTGATCACCAACGAAAGTGTTGTACTGTTCCTGAAATGGTTTGGCATCACGTATGCCGCCACGCTTCCGTTTTATATTGCCTCCTGTGTGGTGCAGGCGGAGCAGCGTTTCGACAGGCTGCTGTATATCCGGTTTATCAATCAGGGGTTGTTTATTTTGCTGGTGATCCTGCTTATTGCAACGGACGCCGCTACCCTGCCGCATATAGTGTATGCATACCTGGGGGCCGGTGCGGTGACGAGCCTGTTCACGATATTCACAGGATGGTCGCGTATTAATACGTTCCGCTTACGGACGGCATCGGCAATTCGTGACATGTTTCATTTCGGGAAATACAGTGTGGGTACCACGCTTAGTGCTAACCTGTTCCGCACGTCCGATACATTTCTGATCACTTTCCTGCTTGGTCCGGCTGCACTGGCAGTTTATAATCTCGGTCAGCGGCTGATGGAAATCATCGAAATACCTTTGCGCAGCTTTGCCGCTACAGCCATGCCGGAGCTTTCTGCCGCCTATAACCAGGGCGACCGGAAGCAGGTGATCTACACCATGAAAAAATATACCGGGATGATCACCATTGTCCTTGTTCCCGCAGTAATTATAGCGGTGCTGGGAGCCGATCTGGCCATTGGTATCATCGGCGGGAGTGCTTATACCGATAGTGCAGCCGCAAATGTGCTGCGGATATTTATGGTATTTGCGCTGCTGTATCCGCTCGATCGCTTTCTTGCGCTGACCCTGGATGTGATCCATAAGCCCAGGGTCAATTTTATTAAAGTGGTGATCATGCTGGTTGCCAATGTGGCCGCCGGTTTTGCGGGGATCCTGTTATTGGGGAATGTCTATGGTGTGGCGCTCGGCAACCTGGTACCCATCGTGATCGCGATCGTGATCGGGTATAAAACGCTTTCCCGCTTTTATCCGTTTACACTGCGCAGCGTCTATATAACGGGCTATGCCGAGACGCGCAGGGTATTGCGCAAGTTGTCCGCGGCAAGAAAATAACCGGATGTGCCTGGTGCGGATCAGCCGGTTTTTATCAAGATAAGTACCTTTGCAGGCATCGGATGCTTAATACCGGTGTCTGCAAAATGTTTTAATGACCAGAACTGAATTTGTACAGAAACTGCGGAATGCCATTCCTATCTCCGCATCATTGGGGAATCCCGGTGTATCAGGAAATGAAAAGAACGTAAAGCCCGGCCGGGTTTTATTATTGAGTGTACAAGCGATCATAAATGCCATTCTGATCGGTTTGATCGCAAAGCTGCTTGTGGGGCTTATCGCCCTGATCACTAATTTGTCCTTTTACGGCAAGTTCTCATTCCATGAAAGTTCTCCTGCCGGTAACAGCTTAGGGCTGTTTGTTGTTTTAGTACCGGTTATTGGTGCAGTTATCGTCGGGATTATTGCGCGGTTCGGTTCTGCAGCCGTAAGAGGGCATGGCATTCCGGAAGCGATGGAGCAGATATTGACCAATGAAAGTAAGATAAAGCCGGTCATCACATTCCTGAAGCCGATTTCCGCAGCCATTTCGATAGGCACGGGCGGCCCGTTTGGCTCTGAAGGCCCTATTATTGCTACCGGTGGCGCATTCGGTTCTGTAGCCGGTCAGATCATGAAGATCACGCCGAATGAAAGAAAGATCCTGCTGGCTGCGGGCGCCACTGCCGGTATGGCTGCGATATTCGGTACGCCTGTGGCGGCAGTCTTGCTGGCTATCGAGTTGCTGTTATTTGAATTTTCACCCCGTTCCATTATACCGGTTGCGCTTGCATGCGTCACGGGCGCTGCCATGCATTATGCACTTTTCGGGGTCGAGCCTGTATTTTCAATGCCTTATATTCCTGAGCCAACCGGTTCGGCCATGATCATCTATGTTCTTTTAGGAGTCGTGATCGGTGTGGCATCCGTGATGGTTTCCAAGAGCGTTTACTGGATAGAAGATAAATTTGAAGCGCTGCCGATACACTGGATGTGGTGGCCTGCCATCGGCGCTGTGGCGGTAGGCGTCATCGGGTATATCTCGCCGCAGACTTTAGGCGTCGGGTACAACAATATATCCTATTTGCTGACCGGGCATGTCACTTTGCAAATAGCTTTTTCGCTGTGCCTGTTGAAATTTTTGTCCTGGTCTGTTTCGCTCGGCAGCGGAACATCGGGCGGTACGCTGGCTCCGTTGCTGACAATAGGGGGCGCTTTCGGCAGCCTGTCGG
Organism: Taibaiella soli; assembly: GCA_040392625.1. Lineage (GTDB taxonomy): Bacteria > Bacteroidota > Bacteroidia > Chitinophagales > Chitinophagaceae > JBEBVQ01. The sequence goes on from JBEBVQ010000236.1 coordinate 3,345, forward strand.
GGATGGCTATTCTTTATTTATTCCCGGATAGCGATATCAATATGGCCACGTGTGCGCTTATCGGTATGGCAGCTATGTTTGCCGGCGCTTCGAGGGCGCTGCTGACTTCCATACTTTTTGCTATGGAAACTACTATGCAGCCTCATGGGATGCTGCCGCTCCTGGGCGCCTGCACGGCGGCTTATTTTGTGTCGTTCTTCCTGATGAAGGGCAGTATTATGACAGAGAAGATACAGCGGCGGGGCGTGGTGACCCCGGATTCGTTTGAGCCGGATATATTGCAGCGGCTGACGGTGCGGCAGGTCATCAATACAGATACGCTTATATTGAGTGAGGACAATACGATCAAGGAAATAAGGGAGTGGATAAAACAAAATATAGCTCAGCGGCTGTCAACTGCATTTGTTGTGGTGAACGCAGATTATCATTTGGCAGGTCTTGTAAGCAGGGAAGATATATTCAACAAGCAGCATGATGACAACGCGGCCATACAGGCTGTTTTAAAAGAAGATATATTTTGCTGCTCGGTAGATGATACGCTCAGTGATGTAGTGGATATGCTGGACAAGCAGGGGATAGATGTTGTTCCTGTGGTGGAGCATGGCAAGGTCATCGGTGTTGTATCGCATCGCGAGATATTTGCTGCTTATGGGCAGCGGAGGCAGGCGGATGAAATAAGCAGCCCGCCGATATCCCTGAAATATAAAGGCACGAGGCTGATCGTAAAGGGGCGGCAGGTTTATAAGAATATGATTGATTAGTGGTTTTTCC
>JBEBVQ010000237.1:0-4115 GCA_040392625.1 Taibaiella soli
AAAAAAGGCGCCAGGAACATCAGCCAGATCGTGAGTACACCCATGCGCTTCCCACCGATCTGCACGGCGATCCTTGCGGCAAATAAAATGGCGACAAAACCGGCCCAGGCATTCAATATATGACGGGTCGTAAAATGCTCAAACGGGCTGATCTTGGCAACCGTCACTGCTATCAGGTCAAACAAGCCTCCGTAATTATGCAGCACACCATCCCTGTCCAGTTCGGGCGGTAGCTGCAGCGCACGTGTATCCGCACCAAAGCTGGTGTAGTAGCTGAAAATGATTTGACCCAGCGTGTCCTGGTCGAACTCATCACCTGTAATACCAAAGCTGAAACTCATGATGGTCATCAATACGAAGACAACACAAAGACTGATCGTAAAGGCACGCACCCACAATTTGGCAGAGGTATCAACAGGACTTATCGGTGTAACGGATGGTTTCGGAGCAGCAGTATGAGTCAGTTTCTTTTGTGCAGGCATAAAGCAGTTTTCATCAATAAATGCCGAAAATTAAAAATTAAAAACCAATTCACTATCATTTTTCATTTCTCACTTTTCGTAGCGCGCAGCGTTTGTGCTACGACAGACAGGCATATCATAGCCATACCGAGGTAAAAGCCGAGGTGCAGCTCTTCGTTTTCCCGGAAGAAAATGAATGCCAGCAATATGCCGTAAACCGGCTCCAGATTGACCGAGAGTACTGCCGTAAAGGCGCTCAGTCTTTTTAAAGCATTCAAAGCCAGCGATTGTGCCCATACCGTGCAGCACAGACTCAGCAATAATAACCAGATCCAGTCTGAAGCGTGCGGCAGCAAATGTAAGGTAGCGGAGGCATTATCCGGGCTGAGCCAGAATGATTGAGACCCCGTAGCAATAATAACAATCAACAAAAGAGAAACAAAAATCCATCCGGAAGACATTTCATAAAACACCATGGTACGCGCAGGATATTTGTTGGCGATCCGCTTGTTCAGCATGGTGAATACCGCACTCAAAGCAGCAGCAATGACGCCCCATAGGATACCCTTTGCGTAAAAGGCCTGGAAGCTGTAGATCAGGAATACACCGCAAATGGCCAAAAGGCATAATAACAATTCACCAAGGTTGTATTTACTCTTGTTAACAAGCGGATCGAGTAAGGTAACAAAGATACCGGCGGTACTCAGGCAAACCATAGCGATGGAGGCATTTGCGAATTTCACCGCGCCATAGAATGCCACCCAATGCAGCCCCATCAGGCAGCCGATCATCACAAGCTGCAGCAGATCCCTTCGCTCTACCGGTACCCACTGCCTGCGCAGGTAAAGGATGAAAATCATGATCAGTGCGGTTAACCCCATCCGGTACCACACCAATACCGGCGCATCCAGCGAAATGGCACGCCCGAGCACACCTGTAAACCCCCAAAGCAGCACCGCAAGGTGCATTTGAATTAAAGCGTGCTTCATGCTCAGTTGAAAATGGAGAGTGGAAAGTTGAAAATGGAGAATGGAAAGTTGAAAATGGAGAATGGAAAATGACCCTCATTTTCAATTTTCCATTCTCAACTTTCAATTATTATCGTAGCAGCGTCGTATTCCCCTGCTTCCTGAACTCCCTGCCCGTAGGCGTGGTAGCTTCCACCACATACACATACACGCCCATCGGCTGCGGCTCTCCGTTGAATTTGCCGTCCCAGCCCTCATCCAGGTTCCGCGTCTCGAACATCTTCACACCCCAGCGGTTGTACACCGCAAAGGATTTCAACGTCACATGGCCGCGACGTACCGGGCGCAATACATTGTTGGGGCCCGTACCAGGGACAAAGGCATTCGGTACGTCTATGTACGAATCCAGGTTCACAAACACATCTATCGAATCCGTACCGATGCAGCCGTCTTCCGTACGCCCGGTAACAAAATAACGGGTATTGACCTCCGGCTGTGCCACCGGGTTGGCAATCCGGTGATCTGACAATCCCAGCGGCGGGAACCATTCAAAGTAGAGGCAGTTGCCGCCGGGGTCAAGCTGGTAAGATTCCCCGGGGAATATCCGTACCGAATCGGGTACTGAAACTACAGCACGCGGCAGCACACGCACATGCACGATCTGTGTATCCACACAACTGTAGATATCCCAGCCGTACACCGTATAGGTCACGGAGGTTATGGGAGAAACATAAGGATCCGCGCTGTGCACATCGCTGATATAATAATCGGGCATCCACTCCTGCGATACCTGGGTGCCCCAGACATGAAGCTGGATGGTATCACCCGGACAGATCAGCGTATCGTTGGAGGCTTCGATGATATCGGGTTCAACCACACTGAGCAGGATATCGTCGCTGCCGGTACAGCCGGCCGGCGTGGTGACCGTCAGTGTGAGGGTAGCCGTCTGGTAGGCGGTAAATACCGGGTTAGGGACATTGGGCGCCGGATCAAGCGCCCCTGCAGGATCCCATGTATAGGTATAGAAGGGATAATCCGGTGGTAATATCTCCGGGGTGAGCGTCAGGGTATCGCCGAAGCATAATATCTGGTCGTCGCCGGCATGTACGGTCGGGACAGGCTGCACATCAATCTCGAAGGAGCGTACACTGTCGCGGCAGCCGGGGAAAGAAGCGGTCACCACATAAGTACGGGTACTGTCGGGGGTGATCTGGGGGGCCATGGCGCCGGTATTGGATACGCCCTGCGCCGGCGTCCAGGTATAGGTATAGCGGGTGTCGCCGGTGACCAGCGTGGTTACCGTCTCCCCGATGCAGATCGCCGTATCCCCGTTATACAATTCAAAACCCTGTATGACGGTGATGTGTATGGAATCCTCGGCTTGGCATCCGCCGTCAAGCGTTACCACTGCCTTATAGGTAACATCCTGCAGAGGACTTGCCCACGGATCTGTAGCAGAAGGGTCATCCAGCCCTGCCGTGGGTGTCCAGGCTACATTCATGCCCACGCCAGGGTCACGGGTTATATCTGCGTGCAACTGTATCGGGTTATTGACACAGGTGATGGTATCACCCGATACCGATATTTTGGGTGACGGTAATACTACGATCTGGCGTTGAAACGTATCATGGGTCACACAGGAGCTGTCGTTTTGTGCATACAGGCGTACCAGGTAAGTACCCGGAACGGAAAATGTATAGGTCGGCGATTTTTCGGTTGAGAAATTACCGTCACCAAAATCCCATAAGAATGTGTCCGCTACAACAGAAGTATTTACAAAAGAAACAGTAAAGGGTGCGCAACCGGTATCCTGACCTCCGTCGATTACAAAGCCGGCGCGGACGCCCGATACTTCAAAATCAAACTTGAAGCTGAGACAATCCTGACCCGAATTCCGTTTTACAGGACCAAAAACACCTGATGTCGTAGGGAACACACCCGAATTAGAACACAGGGAATGATAGACGATACCTTCGGGATCGAAGCGGTGTACCCCATCATGGGAATGGTCGCTATTCGTTCCGAAAAAAGTAGCATACATCAGTCCTGCAAAATTCGGCTCAAGGGCACAGAACCAAAACTGCTTGGGGTTACTGTCATGTGCATCGGAGGTAACAGGAAGCGCGGTACTTGCGCTCAGACCGGCAATACATACATTACCGCAATTATCCAGCAGGAAGGCCGTAGGTATATACCGGATCCCGCCAGACACGGGGTTCCCGATCCTGGTGGAAAGGAGCGAGGTGGAGAGATCGGAGGAGAGCTTATCAATAAAAACATCCGTATTAGGGATGGAATATACCCCGGATGAAACAGGATAGTTACCGACGGTACGTCCCAATACATAAATATTGTCATACTCGTCCACCTGGCATCTGAAAGCATAATCCGAGCTGTTGGTGCCGAGATATGTTGAGCTTACCAGGCCGGTATTGAAATCAATAATGCTGACAAAGCCGTCCACGCTGCCGCCGGGGGCAGCAGTATGCAAAGCGCCCGGTGTAGTGGGAAAATCAGACGCACTGGTAGCGCCGCAAACAACAGCCTGCCCCAAGCTGTTAAATTCCAACCCATAGCAGGCATCACTGCCATTCCCTCCGAGGTAAGAACCGTAGAGCAACTGGGTACAGGCAGGATCCAGCTTAATAATAAATCCATCATTACCGCCGCCGGAGGTAGTCTGTAC
>JBEBVQ010000238.1:0-4104 GCA_040392625.1 Taibaiella soli
GTGGCATCCAGGCTGTTACGCTCGATGGCCAGATCCAGCAGCGATTTCGCATAACGCGCGGCGAGACGAGGGTTTTGCATAAGTGGCGTAAATGAGAATTAGTTCAGTTGGATATCTTCCGTCAGGGAATTAATATATTCATTTTGTTCGGTCGGCGAAGCCAGTTGCTTGCGCAGGATCTTTTCCGCCACTTCCACAGCCAGCGTACCGATCTCATTCTTCACCTCTGTGATGGCAGCCAGCTTCTGATGCTCGATCTGCTGTTTAGCATCGGCCAGCATCTTGTCTGTGATCTGCTGTGTCTTTTCCTTAGCCTCGCTGATGATCCGCTCCTGTTCTTCCTTGGCTTCTTTGAGCATGGCAGAACGTTCTGCACGGGCTTCCATGAGGAGCTTTTCATTCTCGGCCTGCAGCGCGTTCATTTCTTTCTTTACGCGATCCGCCGTGGCGATAGAATCGGCTATCCCTCTTTCGCGTTCGCCCAGCATATCCAGGATCGGCTTCCAGGCAAATTTGCGCAGGATAAATAGAACGAGCAGGAACGCTATCAGCGTCCATACAAATAATCCCAACTGGGGAGTCAGCAAATCCATACTGATCTGTTTTTTGTTTTAATTATTTTATTATTTCCTGATCCTGCAGGTTTTTTTAAATTCAATCCATAGCAAGTAAAATAAACTGCATCCTCTGCCCTTTGCGTCGGATGCAGTTTATAACGTACTTACAGTACTACAGCCAGCAGGCCTGCGATAACCCCGAACAGGGCCACACCTTCTACGAAGGCGGCAGTCCGGATCATGTTTGCACGGATGTCTCCGGCAGCTTCCGGCTGACGGGCAATAGATTCAACGGCGCCTTTACCGATCTGGCCGATACCTACTCCGGCAGCCAGAGCCGCGATACCTGCACCAATTGCACCACCGGCAGCGGCGGTACCATCAATTGCCAACAGCATTGTGTTTAACAAGGACATGTGTATATGGATTTAAATTAAAAAAACACTTTATTAAAATTATCAATGGTGCGTGAGGCCTGCTTCGTGGGCATGCCCTTCATCAACCGACTGGCCGATAAATACGGCCGTCAGGTTGGTAAATATGAATGCCTGAATGGCTCCGACGAGCAGCTCCAGGAAAAACATGAATATCGTAAACGCGAGCGATACCGGCGCAAAGCCCCATCCGGCCACCGCACTCAGGGTGCCAAAGATAAAGATCATCGATATAATGCTCAAAATAATTATGTGTCCTGCCAGCATATTGGCAAACAGACGGATCATCAACGCGATCGGTTTAATGAACAGGGAAATGATCTCGATAGGCACCAGCAGGAGCTTGATACCAAAGGGTACCCCCGGAGGATTCAGCAAATGCCCCCAGAAATGCTTGTTGCCTTTCACGATCATAACGATAAAAGTGATCACCGCCAGGCAACCGGTAACCGCGATGTTCCCGGTAAAGTTGGCGCCTCCCGGTATCAGGCCCAGTATGTTATTGATCCAGATAAAAAAGAACATGCTCAGCAGGAGCGGCATAAAGCGCATGTACTTATGCCCTATACTCGGCTTGGCTACCTCATCCCGTATAAAAATAACAACCGTTTCAATTGCATTCTGGAAGCCGGACGGCGCTTTGCCGGCGCCTTCTCTTTTATATTTGGCAGCCACGCGGGTCATGAGCCACAGCACCAGTACCACAGAAAACAAAAGAGACGCTACATTTTTTGTAATGGAAAGATCATAGAATACCTCTGCCGGATTTTCAGAAACGATCTTGCCGGAAGCATCGTCAATCGTGTATCCTTTATATACGGAGCGGTGCCCGTGGTGCCCGAACTGTGCAGAGGAAAAGACAGACAGCCCATTGTCCTTACTGTAAATAATGACAGGCAGCGGCATACTTACCGCATGTCCGTTCACATCAAACAAGTGCCAGTCGTGCGCATCACGGATATGGCCGAAGATCACCTCAGATGCGTCAAATCCGCCTTCTTCATGTGCATCCGGCGTATGGGAAGCAAAAGAGCTGATACCAAAGCACAGAAACGCACACAACAGCAGTGCGACGCGGGAATAAAGTTGCCTGAAATTCATTATGCGATCCTGAAATTTTGCGCAAAGGTAACACAGAGCGGATGAAAATACAAAAGAAAAAAACATCCTGAGGAGCGGCGGGATCAAAAGGAGAAAAATATGATAAATATCAGCAAGACTCCCGGAGAAAAATTAAGTCCGGAATGGTTTTCCGTTGTACTTTTGTCCTCTAATTCAAAAAATGCTTTATGCAGGAATCTGGTAAAAAAAACCCTGCGGCTGATCTGGCCGGTATGGGTCTCCATGTATCTGTTGCCCACTGGAACCTGTCCAGTGAAGAACTGACCCAAAAAACCATTGAGCTGGGTCAGGGTGTGTTAAACGATACCGGCGCGCTGTGCGTCAGCACCGGTAAATTCACGGGGCGCTCACCGAAAGATAAATTTACCGTAAAAGATGCCATTACCGAAAGATCAGTTGACTGGGGTGATGTGAACATCCCGTTCAGTCCCGAGGCTTTCGACAAACTCTATGATAAGGTATGCGCCTATTTTTCGGGCAAAGAGGTGTGGGTGCGCGATGCTTATGCCTGCGCCGATCCTCAGTACCGGCTCAATATCCGGGTGATCAATGAAATGCCCTGGGCCAACCTGTTCTGTAACGACCTGTTCCTGCGTCCCACCGACGCAGAGATCGAAACACAAACGCCCGACTGGCTGATCCTTCAGGCCCCCGGCTTTCTGGCCGACCCGGCTACGGACGGTACCCGCCAGGGCAATTTCACGATTGTCAACTTTACCCGTAAGATCGTCCTGATCGGCGGCTCTGCTTATACCGGCGAAATAAAGAAAGGGATATTCGGCGTACTGAACTTCATCCTGCCGCATGATCATAAAGTGCTGAGCATGCACTGCTCCGCCAATGAGGGCAAAGACGGAGATGTCGCCTTGTTCTTCGGGCTTTCCGGCACAGGCAAGACTACGCTGAGCGCCGACCCCGAGCGTGCGCTGATCGGCGATGACGAACACGGCTGGGCCGATGGCTCCGTATTCAATTTTGAAGGCGGGTGCTATGCCAAGTGTATCGATCTGAGCGCGGAAAAAGAGCCGCAGATCTATGCTGCCATCAAACCGGGCGCACTGCTGGAAAACATCAAATTCCATGAAGGCACCAACACCGTGGATTACAGCGACAGCACAATCACCGAAAATACACGCGCCGCTTACCCGATCTTCCATATTGAAAATGCAAAAGAGCCTTCTTACGGCGGCGATCCCAAAAATATCTTCTTCCTGACCTGTGATGCCTTCGGCATTCTCCCCCCGATCAGCAAGCTGACGAAGGAGCAGGCGATGTACCACTTCATCTCCGGCTATACCGCCAAGGTTGCCGGTACGGAAGTAGGCGTTACCGAGCCGCAGACGACATTCTCCGCCTGCTTCGGACGCGTGTTCCTGCCCCTGCATCCGATCCGCTACGCAGAACTGCTGGGTGAAAAGCTGGAAGCACATCCGGATGTAAACGTATGGCTGGTGAACACAGGCTGGAGCGGCGGCGCTTACGGCACGGGCAAGCGCCTGAACCTGAAATATACGCGCGCCATGATCACCGCTGCACTGAACGGAGGGCTTAATGAGGTGACATTTGAACCGCATCCCGTATTCGGCGTGCTCGTACCGCAATCCTGTCCCGGCGTCCCCGCAGAGATCCTGAATCCGCGTGATACCTGGGAAGACAAGGAAGCTTACGACAAAAAAGCCGCAGAGCTGGCGAAATTGTTTATTGCCAACTTCAATAAATATGCCGACCAGGCTAATGAGGACATATTATCTGCCGCGCCTAAAGCGCTGGCAGGGGTATAGCTCATAAAACCAGCATAAATAAAAAGGGTGTATCGGACTGATACACCTTTTTTATTTTTAAGCATATTGGTTCACTCTGATACAATATTTTATCAATCTTAAAAAGAATAGAATTTTATAAAAAAATAGTTTAAAACCATTATTATCATTACCTTAAATTAATAAAATGATACTTGGAATTTTATGAAAATAAAAAAATAAAATTGATAA
>JBEBVQ010000239.1:0-4041 GCA_040392625.1 Taibaiella soli
TGCTGCTGAGCTGTACCGTAATAGCTTATGCCCAGAAGACCAAAGTACGGATCGCGACGACCGAAGGCGATATTGAGCTGGTATTGTACGATAAAACCCCGCAGCACCGGGACAACATGATCAAGCTGATCAAAGACAAATTTTACGACAGCACATTATTCCACCGTGTGATCCCCGGCTTTATGATACAGGGCGGCGATCCGGATTCCAAAACAGCTACAGCCGGCCAAAGGCTCGGTAATGGTGACATCGGCTACCGGATACCCGCAGAGATCAATGATGAATATTATCATCACCGGGGCGCGCTGGCTGCTGCACGGGATAATAATCCGGAGAAGGCGTCATCGGGATGCCAGTTTTATATCGTGACCGGGAAGAAGTTTACAGATGCGGAACTGGATAATTTTTCCCAACGCAGCGGACGCACACTTACCGCAGAGCAAAGAGCGGTCTATAAAACAGAAGGCGGTGCTTTGCATCTTGATGGGAATTATACTGTATTCGGTAAGGTGACCAAAGGCATGGATGTAGCAGAAAAAATCGCCAACGCCCCGCGCGATGGCGCCGACCGCCCACAAACGGATATCCGCATGAAGTCCGTCCGGATCATCAAAAAGAAAAGATTTTTATTCTTCTAAACAACACATATGGCTCCGGCGCAACCACCTGACTACTACCGGCATCTGGGCCGCGACAAAAAGCTGCTGCCTTTATTGAAATCACAGGCGCCGTTCCGGCTGAAAAAAAAGAAAAATATCTGCCTGCAGTTGTGCGCATCTATCATGAGCCAGCAACTCTCCACTAAAGTAGCCGCGGTGATCTACAATCGCTTCCTCGATCTGTTTGGCGGTGACGAACCTTCGCCGGAGCAGATACTGTCCCTCCCGGTCGAAACGCTGCGTGGCGTAGGGCTGTCGGGCGCCAAAACGCAGTACGTCCGTAATGTGGCGCAATATGCAGCGGAGCAGGGTATGGAAGATAAAAAGCTGTACCGGATGAGCAATGAAGAAGTGATGTCGTTCCTTACGCCGATCAAGGGCGTCGGCAGATGGACCGTGGAGATGCTGCTGATATTTACCCTCGGGCGGGAAGATGTTTTTGCGCCGGACGACTTCGGCATACAGCAGGCTATGGCACGGTTGTATAAGCTGGATCATACGGATAAAAAATTATTCCGCGAACAAATATTGAAGATCTCCGGTCGCTGGGCGCCCTATCGCAGCTATGCCTGTTTGCACCTGTGGCATTATAAAGATCAAGTCTAATGAGCCAATTAGCTGATGTGCTGATTAGCTAATGCCAATCGCGAGGGGTCATTAGCTGATTAACTGATTGGCCAATCAGCTAATTAAATCTTGTGTCATGCAGATAAAAGATCATTACAAAACATTGGGCATTGCGCCGCAGGCTACACAGCAGGAGATCAAAGCGGCCTACCGCCGGCTGGTGCACCGGTATCATCCTGATAAAAATACCGGCGACCGATACACCACACATTATTTTCACGAGATCCATGAAGCCTATGAGGTTTTATCGCACCCGCGACTGCGGACGGCCTACGACAAAGAAAGATCGTTGTCGGGATATACGCGGGGGCCGGATAGCAGGGCGGTTACGCCAACCTATATTTATAACGAATGCCTGAAGCTCACGCAGCGCGTTTATACAACGGATACATACCGGATAAGCCAGACGACAGTATATGAATACAGCTTGCTGCTGCTTTCGGATACGCACCTGGCCATTCTACACCGGGAAGCTGACCCGGAACTGAACCGGCAGATAGTCCGGATCATGCTGCAGGTGCTGAAGAGAATGGAGTATTTTTACTTCAAGGATATCCATGAGCGGCTCCTGGCGCTTGCCGGTTCTGATGAAGACCTGCTATTTCAGCTTAACAGGGAGCTGCAACGAAAAGTAATGGAAATGCGGTGGCAGCGTATCAAACCGTGGGTGATCCTGCTGACTGCATTGCTGCTGTGCATTTTTATGTTCCAGTATATACGGTAACAATGATTGTAGAGTAGAGACGTTGCATGCAACGTCTCTACTCCGTTTATTATTTCGTTCTTTTCAAAAACCGGAACAGTTCATTATCCGTGGTCAGGATAATGCTGCTTTGCTCATCCAGCGAATTTTCCAGTGTTTCCATGGATTTGAGAAAGCTGTACAACTCTTTTGCCTGGGAGCTTTTGTTGTATGCGGCAGCGTATATGGCAGTGGCTTCCGCATCGGCCTTACCCCGGATGACCTGTGCTTCACGGACTGCTTCCGACTGGATCTGGGCAAGATCTTTTTCTTTGTTACCACGTATCTTGAGCGCCTCGCCCTGCCCTTCCGAGCGGAACTGGTCTGCGATCCGTTTACGTTCGCTGATCATCCGGTCATATACACGGTCGCGTACTTCATCTACGTAATTCATTCGCTTGAACCGGAAATCCAGGATATGGATACCAAGATCGGCAGTACGTTCGTTGGCCCGTGCCAGTACTATTTTTTCAATGGTATCCCTCCCGATGGATATTTCTTCCAGCTTTTCGAGCTGCTCCATAATTTCTTCCACTATTTCAGGGTCGCGATTGGTGGAGCGGACAATGTCCAGCAGATCGTGTGCCGCAACGGCATTCCTGGTTTCACCGTCGAGTATATCATCGAGCCTTGATTTTGCAGAGCGCTCATCGCGGAGACGGATAAAGAATTGCAGCGGGTTTGTAATTTCCCAGCGGGCATATGCGTCAATGAAAATAAACTTCTTGTCTTTAGTGGGTACCTGGTTGGCGTCGCCGTCCCACTCCAGGTAGCGTTTGTCGAAGAATTGTACACGCTGTATTATCGGCACTTTAAAGTTCATGCCCGGCTGTGTGCGGGGAGCGCCTACGGGCTTGCCGAATTGGGTGACGATTGCCTGTTGTGTTTCATCGAGGATGAAGATGCTGCTGTTGAGCAAGATCAGCGCCAGCAGCGCTCCTATGAGGGCGAGGATGTATTTCGTTTTCATGTCAGTCCTTTTTTTGTTGTTGCTGTGCCAGATTCAATAAAGGCAACACATTATTTCCTTTTTCGTCCACAATTATTTTATTACCCAGCTTGGGGAGCATGCGTTGCATGGTTTCGAGGTAAAGTCGTTTTTTGGTTACGTCGGGCGCTTTCACGTATTCCTGATAGAGTGCGCTGAACCTGTCGGCTTCCCCTTTGGCACGATTCACACGGTTGAGCGCGTAAGCTTCCGCCAGTTGCACGGTTTCCAGCGCCTCGCCGCGAGCACGGGGTATCACGCTGTTGTATTCCGACTCTGCCTTGTTGATCAGGGTTTCCCGTTCCTGCTGTGCCTGGTTCACGGCATTGAACGAAGGCTTTACGGTCTGTGGCGGGTTCACATCCTGCAGTACAACCTGGTCAATGCGGATCCCGTTTTCATAATCATTGCACATCTGCTGCAGTAGGGCCTCTACGGTGGAAGCCACTTCCTGGCGTCCTACGGTCAGCACTTCATTGACGGTACGGTCGCCAACGGTTTTACGCATCGCTGCCTCCGACATGTCGCGCAGTGTTTTTTCTGCATTTCTTACACGGAAAAGGTATTGATAAGAATTCACGATCCGGTACTGCACCACCCATTCCACATCGGCCATATTCAGGTCGCCGGTGAGCATGGACGATTCATCGGAGAAATTTCTTTTGGAATATTCCGTGCGGGTGCTGGTAGCGGCAGTACGGAAGCCGAACTCATGCTTCAACTGACGCTGCACCGGTATTTTGTGCATTTTCTCGATACCGAAAGGCAAAATGAAATTTAATCCCGGTTTTACGGTACGGTTGTACTTGCCGAGATTAAGCACCACACCTTCTTCTTCGGGGCCTATTGTGCGGATGGATGTAACTGCCAGCAGTAAAAGAAAAACGCCGATAGCTACTTTTTTGAAATGCTTTTTGGCCAGGTAGATATAGTATTTAATCTGGTGTTCCAGGTCGTCCATGCGATGAATTGTTTTGGTTAATAAAGGTTGGCGAAATCACGATTTTAAATGTGACAAATGTGTT
>JBEBVQ010000240.1:0-4016 GCA_040392625.1 Taibaiella soli
TTTATCCGGAATGTAATCGTTGCCCGTAAGCTGTATGCGGTACATGCCCAGGTTGGATTTCATAACACCCGGAGCATCTGCATCTTCAGTATAGACCTGGGGCAGGGTTACAAAGGCGCCGCCGTCCATCGGCCAATGATGGATAAGCGGCAGATCGGAAATGTTTATCTCCTCTGCCAATACGGGCTGAGAGCGGGGATTGCGCAAAGGCAGCGCATGCAATGCCGCCCGCCCGGCACTCATGTGTTTAAAAGGGGAGCGCAGCGCTTTCAGCGGATCATTCTTCAGCGTAATGATCTTTTGTACCGCATCCAGCGTATCCCGGAATATAAAACGGCTCCGTTCCAGTGTGCCGAAAATATTGCTGGCGGCACGGAAGCGGCTCCCTTTTACTTTTTCAAATAATAATGCAGGTCCTCCGGCGGCATAGACACGCAGATGAATAGCTGCCATCTCCAGATAGGGATCTGTTTCTGCCGGAATGCGAACTAAATGCCCGTTCCGTTCAAGATCGGTGAGGCAGGCTTCAAGAGAGGCATAAGACATATCGCACGGGGTAGAGGTACAGAATGAAGATATAACGGGTGCTCAGCAAAAAACGGCGGCAAACGGTATCCGCATCATTTCCTCGATTGCCAGCGCGCCCGGTCCTCCCGGTTATACCGGGGGTAATAATATCTTTTCTGCTTGTAGTCGTACCGGTGCCGTTTCTCCCAATATTGCTGCCCCTGGGCATATTTACGATAGGGGGAACAAGAGGTAGATCCTATGCATATCCAGACGATAACTGCAAGCAATAAAATGATTCGTGTATGCTTCATGTTGTGGTGTTAATATGGAGTACGGTACGTCATTAACGGACGAATTTACAGAATATTAAAGAAAAATTACAAACCCCTGCCGGATTTTATCTGTTTCCGGGATCATTGTATGGTCATTGCTCCGGGTATCTTCATTAATTTTGCCGGATGGCAGAAGATCTTGTGATTGTAAAAGGGGACAAGCAGGAACAGTATGCATCGCTGATCCCGCAGGTACGGGCATTGCTCAGCTACGAGACCGATCTGGTCGCCAATCTCGCGAATATTGCAGCTGCATTGAAAGAGCAGTTCGGATGGCTATGGGTAGGCTTCTATCTGGTAAAGGGAGAATCGCTGGTACTCGGCCCGTTTCAGGGGCCGGTGGCTTGCACTCGTATCCGGAAAGGCAGCGGCGTATGCGGTACGGCCTGGCAACAAGCCGCTACGCTGGTGGTACCGGATGTGAATGCTTTCCCCGGGCATATCGCCTGTAGCAGCGCTTCCCGGTCTGAGATCGTAGTGCCGGTGATTCGTGATGGTGTCGTCGTCGGGCTACTGGATGCAGACAGCGCTGATCTTGCTGCATTTGACGAAACCGACCGGGTATATCTTGAAGAGCTTGTTTCAATCATTCCTATTTGATACCTATTTTTATACCGATGAGTTACATACGTTTGATGTCAGTTGCAGCCGGCGCTCTGCTGCTTTTCTCATGTAGCAGCGACAGCCGGCCGGAACAGCCGGAAACCACAACAGAAACGGATTCCGATATAGTCCGGCCTGCAGTGATGTCCTATTCTATTGTCAACGTATTTCCGCACGATCCCGGTGCATTCACCCAGGGGTTGGAATTCCGCGATGGCTATTTGTATGAAAGCACCGGCCAGTACGGCGCTTCCGAACTGCGTAAGACCGAGATCGAGACCGGCAAGGTGCTCCAGTCGGTAAAGCTCGACCGCAGATATTTTGGCGAAGGCATGACGATCATGGGCGGCAAAATATACCTGCTCACTTATCGGGAGCATACCGGTTTTGTGTACGATCTGAAGACGATGAAGCAGCTGCAAACCTTCGGTGTAGCTACGGGAGAAGCCTGGGGTCTGACCAATGACGGGACACACCTGATCTATGGCGATGGTACAAGTAACCTGTATTTCCTCGATCCGGAAACATTTCAGCAGGTGAAGCAGATCCGTGTGCGGGATCAGTACGGGCCGGTAAATAATATTAATGAACTGGAA
Source organism: Taibaiella soli (assembly GCA_040392625.1). GTDB lineage: Bacteria > Bacteroidota > Bacteroidia > Chitinophagales > Chitinophagaceae > JBEBVQ01. The sequence continues at coordinate 2,042 of JBEBVQ010000240.1, forward strand.
TTTATAAAAGGACATATTTATGCCAATCAGTGGATGACTGATAATATCCTGAAAATAGACCCTCAAACAGGAGACATTACCGGCATTGCAGACCTGCGTACGATCCGGCAGAAGCTGGGATTACCCGATGCTGCCCGCGCCCGCGACCGGGATCCCGAGGTTATGAACGGTATTGCCTGGGATGCTGAAAACCAAAGGTTGTTTATCACCGGGAAATACTGGCCGTATCTGGTGGAAATAAAATTATAGACGGAGCATCCTGGCGGAGCGGTTATTCTGCTGCCAGCTGTACTTCTTTCAGCTCAATCATATTCATAGGATTGCTGCGGAAGCCATTTACCCTGTTCCCGGTAAAATGCAGCAGCCGGTCGTAAAACAGCGGGATTAACGGAGCCTGCGACATCGCCAGGCTGTCCATCTGCCGGTATAGTCCCCAGCGAATACTGTCGGGTTCGCTCATGCTGCGGTCGTACCAATCATCAAAAAGTGAATTCTGAAACCGGGTGTAATTGGGAGGCGCCGGAAAGCGGCTGTTGAAAAAAGCCAGGTAGGTTTCCGCATCGGGATAATCGGCGATCCATTGCGCGCGGAACATCAGCGCCTGCGAACGGCTCATCTGCTGCCGGAGGATATTGGGCTGTATCGCTTCTGCACGTGCGGGGATACCGATATCCTGTAGCTGCGTTACCGCAAAATTCACAATATCCAGATAGTTATCCGGCGACAGGATGATAATTGGATTTAAGCCTTTCCCGCCGGGATAGCCTGCTTCTTCCAGCAATTGCAATGCGCGCTGCGGATTGTAATGATAGCCGTACCGTCCGCTGCTGTCATGGCCCGGCATACCGGGCGGGATGAAGCCCGAAGTAGCCGGCAGCACCACGCCGTTCCGGAAATAGGTGGCGATCTTCTTCCGGTCAATAGCATAGTTCATGGCCTGCCGCACCTTAGGATTGCGTATGGTATGGCCTTCCAGCAACGGATTGGCCGTGTCTGTAAGAAAGCCGATATATTCGGTGTTCAGATAAGTGCTGACATCCAGCTTGAACCGGTTGTGAAACTTTTCTTTTAATCTCCCGTCGCGTGTCAGAAGCAGGTCTTTGAAAGAGCCGTCAATGCCATTCACAAAATCCAGCCGCCCCTGCAGGAACATGAGAAACTCTGTGGCTTTATTGTCTGCAAAGCTGATCTGCACGGCATCTATATAAGGAAGCTGCCTGCCGTCTCTGCCGGTTTCCCAATAGCGTTCGTTGCAATGCAGCACCAATGCGCTGCCTTCTTCCCAGTAATGAAATCGGAACGGTCCGGTACCGCAGGGGTGTGCCCGGAAATCCTTCCCCCAGTGCGATACGACTTCATGCGGTACAACGCTGCAATACGGCATGCTCAGTATCTGCGGCAGCGGCATGAACGGCACCCGCAGCCTGATCTGCAATGTAGAATCATCAACGGTTGTAAAAGGATCTTTTTCTGCGATCCGGTCATTGAATATCCATGCGCCGCTCGAAGCTGTGGAGGGGTCTATGATGCGGTTGAAGCTGTACACCACATCAGCCGCTGTCATTTTCCGTCCGCGGCCATTTTTAAATAAAGGATTGTCGTGAAAATATACATCCGTCCGCAGTCGGATGGTATAAACTAATCCGTCTTCAGATACTTCCCAATCGCGTGCGAGGGAAGGCTTCAGGCGGAGCTGCTCATCTGTTTCGAAAAGGGTATTGTAAACCATATGTACGACCCACATAGAGTACAGATCTTTGGCATATGCAGGATCGGTAGATTCAAGAGTGCCGCTCGAAAGGTTCAGCCGGAAAATGTCTTTTTTAAAGCGCTGTGTTTCGCTTGTTTTGCAAGCGGGCAATAACAAAGCAGCCAACATCAGGCTGAAGACTGTTTTATAGGGCGCTGTCATCTGCCCAAACGTACGAAAAAACGGGAAGCCGGTTATTAATGTGTTTAATGTGACAAATGTGTG